>NZ_JBDJOB010000025.1:0-49227 GCF_039674705.1 Stenotrophomonas sp. TWI169
GGTGTCGGAGTGCGGGGTGTCAGCCGCATGGATGCGGCTGCCAAGCCTACACGGACGTACTTGCGGCGTCCCCGCACTCCGACACCGCCCCACCAGACCGCGGATCAGCCCAGAGCCGGTTGTTGCCTTTGACGTTGCACTGGCTTGCAGCAGGTGCAGGGCGCAGCCCTGCCGAACCCCTACCCCTCCCTCCGGGGTAAACTAGCGCGATGGCTTCCCGTCCCGCGCACGACCTGCTCAACCGCGTCTTTGGTTACGACGATTTCCGTGGTCCGCAGCAGGACATCGTGGAGCACGTGGCTGCCGGTCACGACGCACTGGTGTTGATGCCCACCGGTGGTGGCAAGTCGCTGTGCTACCAGGTGCCCGCCCTGCTGCGCGACGGATGCGGCATTGTCATCTCACCGCTGATCGCACTGATGCAGGACCAGGTCGAAGCCCTGCGCCAGCTGGGCGTGCGCGCCGAATACCTGAACTCGACGCTGGACGCGGACACTGCCGGCCGCGTCGAACGCGAACTGCTGGCCGGTGAGCTGGACATGCTCTATGTCGCACCCGAGCGCCTGCTGACGGGTCGCTTCCTGTCCCTGCTCTCGCGCAGCCGGATCGCCCTGTTCGCGATCGACGAAGCCCATTGCGTGTCGCAATGGGGCCATGACTTCCGCCCCGAGTACCGCCAGCTGACGGTGCTGCACGAGCGCTGGCCGCAGATTCCCCGGATTGCCCTGACAGCCACCGCCGATCCGCCGACCCAGCGCGAGATCGCCGAGCGCCTGGACCTGCAGGATGCCCGCCATTTCGTCAGCTCCTTCGACCGCCCCAACATCCGCTACACCGTGGTGCAGAAGGACAACGCACGCAAGCAGCTGACCGATTTCCTGCGCGGCCATCGCGGCGAGGCGGGCATCGTCTACTGCATGTCGCGGCGCAAGGTCGAGGAAACCGCCGAGTACCTGCGCGGACAGGGCTTCAACGCCCTGCCCTACCACGCCGGCCTGCCCGCCGACGTCCGCGCGGACAACCAGCGCCGCTTCCTGCGCGAGGACGGCATCGTCATGTGCGCCACCATCGCCTTCGGCATGGGCATCGACAAGCCGGACGTGCGCTTCGTTGCGCATACCGACCTGCCCAAGTCGATGGAAGGCTACTACCAGGAAACCGGCCGCGCCGGCCGCGATGGCGAAGCGGCCGAAGCATGGCTGTGCTACGGCCTGGGCGACGTCGTGCTGCTCAAGCAGATGATCGAGCAGTCCGAAGCCGGCGAGGAACGCAAGCAGCTGGAGCGGTCCAAGCTCGACCACCTGCTCGGCTATTGCGAATCCATGCAATGCCGCCGCCAGGTGCTGCTGGCCGGCTTCGGGGAGACCTATCCCCGCCCCTGCGGCAACTGCGACAACTGCCTGACCCCGCCAGCGGCATGGGACGCGACAGTTCCCGCGCAGAAGGCACTGAGCTGCGTCTACCGCAGCGGCCAGCGCTACGGCGTCGGCCATCTGATCGACATCCTGCGCGGCAGCGAGAACGAGAAGGTGCGCCAGCAAGGTCATGACCAGCTCAGCACCTACGCCATCGGCCGCGACCTGGATGCAAGGACCTGGCGCAGCGTGTTCCGCCAGCTGGTGGCCGCCAGCCTGCTCGAAGTGGACAGCGAAGGCCACGGCGGCCTGCGCCTGACCGATGCCAGCCGCGACGTACTGAAGGGCCGCCGCACGGTGAACATGCGCCGCGAGGCTGCGACCAGCGCCGGCCGCGAACGCAGCGCGCAGCGCACCGGCCTGTCTGTCCCCCCGCAGGATCTGGCCCTGTTCAATGCCCTGCGCGGCCTGCGTGCCGAACTGGCCCGCGAGCAGAACGTGCCGGCCTTCGTGATCTTCCACGACAGTACCCTGCGCAACATCGCCGAACAGCGCCCCACCAGCCTGGACGAGCTGGCCCGGGTCGGCGGCATCGGTGGCACCAAGCTGAGCCGCTATGGTCCGCGCCTGGTGGAAATCGTGCGCGAAGAGGGGTAGCGCCGGGCCTCCTGTAGAGCCGAGCCCACGCTCGGCTGTTGCCGCAGAAGCAGCCAAGCGCGGGCTCGGCTCTACATTGGTGCCGCTCCAATCTTGAACCGGCCATTCAGCCGGAAGTGCATCCGGGCCCGCTTGCGGCTAGATTAGCGCCATGTCCCTGGCCTCGACCCTGCTCCGCGTCGTGCTCATGCTCAGCCTGTTGCTCAACGGGCTGAACGCGGCCATGGCCAGCGGTCATGAGGAGATGGGCCGCATGGCCCACGTGATGATGGCGACGATGGCGGGCGACGCCGACTGCCATCACCACGCCGCCATGTCCGCCAACGAGGCGCCGCAGGCCCAACCGGCGGCCCACGATGCGCATTGCCAGATCAAGGACTGCCTGCGCAGCTGTGCCCAGCATCCCCTGCTGGCGGTGCAGGCGCTGCCCTTCATGGCCGGTCCCGGCCTGTCGCTGACACCGCAGCCGATGCCGGCCAACGGCCGCCCGGCGCCGCCGTTGCCGCCACTTTCCCGCCCTCCCATCGCCTGATCCACACGCGTCGTGCGCCACGCGCACTCAAGCCGGCCCGCTGCCGGCGTCCTACCGTGTCTGGAGTCACCACCATGAATACCCGCATTCCCCCCGGCCCGGGCGCCCTGCCCATGCCGTCGCGCCGCCTGTTCGTTCAGGGTCTCGCCGCTGGCGGCGTGGTTGCCGGCATCGCCGCGGTCGGCGTGCCGCAGCGCGCGCTCGCTGCGGCCAGTGCCGCCCCGCGCCTGGCCGGCGCACCGGCCGTGCTGACCGATACCCGCCTGGAACTGGCCATCGGCGAATCGCTGGCCAACTTCACCGGTCGCACCCGGCCGGCGATCACCGTCAACGGCTCACTGCCGGCACCGATCCTGCGCTGGCGCGAGGGCCAGACCGTGGATCTGTTCGTACGCAATACGCTGGACCGCCACCCGACCTCGATCCACTGGCACGGCATCCTGCTGCCGGCCAACATGGACGGCGTCCCGGGCCTGAGCTTCAACGGCATCGGTCCCGGCGAGACCTACCACTACCACTTCCAGCTCAAGCAGTCGGGCACGTACTGGTATCACAGCCATTCGATGTTCCAGGAGCAGGCCGGCCTGTATGGCGCACTGATCATCGACCCGGCCGAGCCGGCCCCGTACCGGCACGACCGCGAGCACGTGATCATGCTGTCGGACTGGACCGACATGGACCCGGGTGCACTGTTCCGGCGCATGAAGAAGCTCGCCGAGCACGACAACTACTACAAGCGCACCCTGCCCGACTTCGTGCGCGATGTGCGCCGCGATGGCTGGTCTGCGGCGCTGTCCGACCGCGGCATGTGGGGACGGATGCGGATGACACCCACCGACATCTCCGACATCAACGCGCATACGTACACCTACCTGATGAACGGCACCGCGCCGGCCGGCAACTGGACCGGGCTGTTCCGCACTGGCGAGAAGGTGCTGCTGCGCTTCATCAACGGCGCCTCGATGACCTACTTCGACGTGCGCATTCCCGGCCTGAAGATGACCGTGGTCGCTGCCGATGGCCAGTACATCCATCCGGTCAGCATCGATGAGTTCCGCATCGCCCCCGCCGAGACCTACGACGTGCTGGTCGAACCCAGCGGGCAGGATGCGTTCACCATCTTCTGCCAGGACATGGGCCGCACCGGCTACGCGGCCGGCACCCTGGCCGTGCGCCACGGCCTGCAGGCGCCGGTTCCCGCCCGCGACCCGCGCCCGCTGCTGACGATGAGCGATATGGGTCACGACATGGGCGGCGGTCACGGCGGTCATGACATGGCCGCGATGAAAGGCATGGAAGGCGGCTGCGGCGCCAGCATGGGGCACGGCGCGCATGGCGGCGCGACGACCACCGGCAAGGCACCGCAGCACCCGGCCAGCGAACGCAACAATCCGCTGGTGGACATGCAGAGCTCGGCCACCGATCCCAAGCTGGACGATCCCGGCATCGGCCTGCGCGACAACGGCCGCCAGGTGCTGACCTACGGCGCGATGCGCAGCCTGTTCGAGGACCCCGATGGCCGCGAGCCCAGCCGTGAGATCGAGCTGCACCTGACCGGCCACATGGAGAAGTTCTCCTGGTCGTTCGACGGCATTCCATTCGCCAGCGCCGAGCCACTGCGGCTGAACTACGGCGAGCGCATGCGCATCGTGCTGGTCAACGACACGATGATGCAGCATCCGATCCACCTGCATGGCGTCTGGAGCGATGTGGAGGACGCGCAGGGCAACTTCCAGCTGCGCAAGCACACGGTGGATATGCCGCCGGGCACCCGCCGCAGCTACCGCGTGCGCGCCGATGCGCTCGGCCGCTGGGCCTATCACTGCCACCTGCTCTACCACATGGAAGCGGGGATGATGCGCGAAGTGAGGATCGAAGAATGAAGCGCTCCCTTTTCTCCCCCAGCCTGCTGGCAATGGCCCTGACCGTCGCACTGCCTGCCTTCGCACAGTCGCACGCAGGCCATGACAGGCCCACGCCCGCACCGGCACCAGCACCGAAGATCCAGCAGCCCACTGCCGAAGACGCGGTTGATCACTCGAAGATGGATCATTCGAAGATGGATCATTCGAAGATGGATCATTCGAAGATGGATCATTCGACGATGGATCACGCGGCGATGGGTCACGGCACGTCCACGCCGACCGAGCCGCGCGAGCCGATTCCAGTGCCCACCGACGCCGATCGTGCCGCCGCGTTCCCGCCCATCGCCCATGGCGCGATGGAGCATGCGCCGGAGATCAACAGCCTGCTGCTGATCGACCGCCTGGAGCATTGGGACGGCAAAAACAGCAACGGCCAGGCCTGGGAGGCCACCGGCTGGATCGGCGGCAACATCAACCGCCTGTGGCTGCGCACCGATGGCGAGCGCAGTGAGGGCCGCACCGAATCCTCGGCGGTGGAAGCACTGTACGGGCGCAGCGTGTCGCCCTGGTGGGATGTGCTGGTGGGTGTCCGCCAGGACTTCCGCCCCGCCGATTCCCGAACCTGGGCGGCCATCGGCATCCAGGGCCTGGCGCCGTACAAGTTCGAGAGTTCGGCCACGCTCTATGCCGGCTCCGGCGGACAGCTGCTGGCCAAGGCCGAAGTGGAGTACGACGTGCTGCTGACCAACCGGCTGATCCTGCAGCCGCTGGTGGAGGCCACCGTGGCCAGCAAGGACGAACCGGAGTACGGCATCGGGCGCGGCCTGAACAAGGTCGAGGCCGGACTGCGCCTGCGCTACGAGTTCAGCCGCCGCTTCGCGCCTTACATCGGTATCACCCATGAGCGCAGTTTCGGCGATACCGCCGACTATGCCGGCGACCACGCGCGCGACACGCGCTGGGTAGCGGGCGTGCGCATGTGGTTCTAGTCGGCACAATGCGTGCAGCAGCCGGCCCCGGTTCAGACCGGGGCCGGCTACACTGCGGCACGTTCTTTCGCAGCTTGCATCATGGCCTTGCAGATCCGCCGCGCCACCTTCGCCGACGCTGAAGCGCTCTCAGCGATCGCCATCGCCACCTACACCGAAACCTGGGGCGACTCCTATCCGCCGCAGGATCTGCATGCGTTCCTGCACGTACACTACAGCACGCAGCCGCAGCGCATCGAGCTGTCCGATCCACGCAGCGCGGTCTGGCTGCTGCTCGATGGCGATACGGTGGTTGGCTATCTGGCCGCAGGAGCCAACACCCTGCCGCATGTCGACGCCCGCGACGGCGACATCGAACTCAAGCGCCTGTATGTGCTGGCGGCGTACCAGAACGGCGGCCACGGGGCGCGCCTGATGGAGGCGTTCCTGCATTGGCTGGATACGCCGCAGCGCCGCACCCTGTGGGTCGGCGTCTGGGAGGAGAACCTCGGCGCACAGCGCTTCTACGCGCGCTACGGTTGCAGCAAGGCCGGCGAATACGACTTCATCGTCGGCGACAGCCGCGATCGCGAGTTCATCCTGCGCCGGGCCTGACGCCCCCGGGATCGCCGCTGCCCCGTGGGCCTGTCAGAAGTCGAACAGGTCGGACAGGAAGCTTTCCTTCTTCTTTTTCTTGTAGCCGTAACCGTGCTGGCCACGGTTTTCGTCGTGACGCTGGCCAAGGTGGCGGGTATCGCGGTGCATCACCGGCGGTGGCACTGCCGCCGGTTGTGCCTGTGCTGGCGGCGGTGGCGGCACCGCCGCACCAGCATTGGCGCGCTCGATGATCTTGTCCAGTTCGCCACGATCCAGCCACACGCCGCGGCAATTCGGGCAGTAGTCGATCTCGATGCCATGGCGCTCGGTCATCTGCAGGGTCTGGGTCTTGCACACGGGGCACAGCATCGGCATTGCTCCTGTCAGGTCTGATCTGGACTCTACCTGCCCTGCGATGACTGTCCGGCAACGCATGACCGATGGCAGGGGGACTTCCGGCGCGTGCCCTGCATCGCGCCGCCTCGCACACTGCGGTCTGGTCCCGCATGGAATGCGCTGATGAGTGTCCTGTCCCGCCTGCCGACTGCCGCCCGGATCCTGCTGGTCCTGCTGGGAACGGGCCTCGGCCTGAACGTACGCGACATCGCGGCGGCGTTGGGGCGGCCCATCCCCGGCCTGCCGATCCCCTATGGCGGCAGCCTGCTCGACAACGCCCTGGCGGTGCTGGTGGCCGTGCTGCTGGCCCTGCTGCTGCGTCCGCGCCACATGGGGTTGGCCGAAAGCCTCGGCCTGCGCGGCAACGGGATGCGCGGACCGCTATGGGTGCTGCTGGCCAGCCTGCCCTGCTGGGTGGGCCTGGCCGTGCTCGGCCGACCCAACACGGCGCTGACCGCCCTCGATGCGACGATGCTGGCCGTTCTGTTCCCGCTGGCCGAAGAGATTCTGTTCCGCGGCCTGGGCTTCATTCTGCTGGTGAAGATCGTGCGCGGCCCGTGGCCCTTGCTCGCACTGCCGCAGGCCCTGTTGTTCGGCATGGTGCACTGGCTTGGATTCGGCGGTTTCGATGGCGGTGGGGTGGCGCTGTTCGTCGGCGCAGTGATCGCCTTGGGGGGCTTCGTCTTCGCCTGGCTGGACCGCCTGGATGGCAACACCCTGTGGTGCGGCCTGGCGCTGCACGTGTCGATGAACCTGGCCTGGAACGTGTTCAGCCTGGATGACGCCGTGGCGCTCGGTTGGCAGGCCACCAGCCTGCGCATCGGCACGGCTCTGCTGGCGGTCGCGGTCCTGGCCTGGGACATGCGCCGGCGCCGCCGCCTGTAACATCCACGTGGCTTGCCGTGCACGCCGGGATCACTACCGGATTGCGCATACTTGCGCGCCTTTTCACCGCCGCTGTCCGGAGTTGTCGCGTCATGTTGCTGTCCAAGCGCCACGTTGAACCGCGCGTCCTGCTGATCGAGGACGCGGAGGAGACCCGCGAACTGAGCCGCATGGCGCTGGAAAGCCAGGCCTGCCACGTGGTGGGGGTGAGCTCTGCCGAAGCGGCA
Source organism: Stenotrophomonas sp. TWI169 (assembly GCF_039674705.1). Classification (NCBI taxonomy): domain Bacteria; kingdom Pseudomonadati; phylum Pseudomonadota; class Gammaproteobacteria; order Lysobacterales; family Lysobacteraceae; genus Stenotrophomonas; species Stenotrophomonas sp. TWI169. The sequence continues at coordinate 7,483 of NZ_JBDJOB010000025.1, forward strand.
CTGGGCCTGCTGGCCGCCGGCGAGCGGTTCGACCTGCTGTTCACCGACGTCAATCTGGGCCCGATCAGCGGCATCGAAGCCGCCAACCGGGTCCGCGGCCTGCATCCCCAGCTGCCGATCCTGGTGACATCGGGCATGGACCAGCACGCCGTCCTGCCGCAGTTGCGCGACGGCATCCATTTCCTGCCCAAGCCGTACAACATGAGCGAGTTGCTCGATGCGATCCGCCTGTGCTTCCGCCACGCGGATGTGGGCGTATTGACCGGGCCGGATGCACAGGCGGCGTGAAGCATCCATCCACGCCCTGCGTGGATGACCTCCGCCGTCAACCGCTGCTGTACGGCCCGGTGCCCGGAAACACCCTCAGCAGCGCGCGCGTGATCACGTCCGGGTAGACCGTGAAGTGGTCCTCGTCATCGATCACCATGTTCTCCACCTTCAACGAACGCCCGCTGCTGCGCAGCTGCTCGGCGAACTCGGCGTTGTCGCGCAGCATGTCGTTGCGGGTGAAATAACGCGGCTCGGGCTTGACCGTTTCAAAGCTGCCTACCGACAGCACCACCGTGGTCGGCTGCGTCGGCGCCTTGGCCTCCGCCTGCATGCGCGGCACGCGATGATCATCGAACCACAGCGACGGACTGGACAGGATGTAGCTACGGAACATGTCCGGGCGCGTGGTCAGCACATAGGCACCGAACAGGCCACCATAGGAATGGCCTGCATAGGCGCGCCGCGCCGGATCGGTGCGGTAGCGCGCATCGATCATCGGCAGCACCTGCTCGGCAAGAAAGTCGCGATAGTGCGCGGCACCGCCGTAGCTGACGTCATCACTGTAGTCCCGCGGATCGGTACGTGCCGGGTCGCTGGGCGTGTAGTCGCGCGAGCGGCTCTGCCTGGAGGTCAGCCCCTCCTGCGGCGGCAGCCCCACCAGGATGAAGTTTTCAATGTTGACGCCCTGCTGCCCCACCATGTGTCGCACGCTGCGCACCAGCGGGAAGCTGTACAGCGCGTCGGTCACGTACAGGACCGGATAGCGCTTTTCCGGATGCGCGGCGTAGTCGGCCGGCAACGCCACCCACACCGGGTAATCGCGGCCGACCGGATCGTGCACGCGCAGCGCCTCGGTATCCGGCAGCACCACACCCGGCGCGACGGTAAACGCGCTTTGCTTTGCCTCACTCTGCGCCGCCGGTGGCGCCACCGACATCGCACAGCCACTTACGGCCAGACAGGCCGCCACACTCCATCCACGCACACGCTGCATCCACACGCTCCCGTTACGGGCGGCGCACCGGATGGCGCCGCTGCCGCATCCTTGCATGCGGTGCACGCCGGTGCCAGTGCGGTCAGGGCGAAGCCGCTGGCGGCGCCGGGAACAGCGTGCGCAGTGCCTGCAATGCGGCCGGGTGATAGATCGTGGCGTGGGTTTCTTCCGGCAGCGGCAGGTACTTCACCAGCGGCGACGGCGACGGCTGTTGCAGCAGCGTGGCCAACTGCGCCGCGGAACTGGCCAGTTCCGGTTGCCCACTGCTGGCCAGGAATACGCGTGGCTTTGCCTGCGTCACCGCCGGCAGCTGCGTGGCTGCGCCGGCCAGCAAGGTGCCACGGTTCCACCACAGGCTAGGATCGAGCGCGATGTAGCTGTTGAACAGCGACGGTTCCTGCAGCAACGTCTCGACCACGAACAGGCCGGCCAGCGACTCGCCGATCAACGCACGCTCGTCGGTGGTCGGATAGCGCTGGCGCACCTGCGGCATCAGTTCATCGCGCAGGAAGGTGCGGTAGGCCGCCGAACCGCCGATGCGCGGCGCGATCTTCTGGTCCTGCGGGTCCTTGCTGGGGCCGGTCATGTCGCGGCGCCGCTCGGTGTTCTCGATGCCGACCAGCAGGAACGGGCGCATGCTGCCGTTACCGGTCAGCACCTGCACCAGCCCCGCCACATGCAGGAAATCCTCGCCGATGCCGCCGTCGGGCATGTAGAGCACCGGCAGCGGCGTGTTCGGGTCCAGCCCCCAGGGCTGCGGGCGGTAGACATTGATGCGGCGGGTCTCGCCCAGCGCCTTCGATTCGAGGGTGAAGGTCTCGCCGATGACGAGCGGCGCGGCCGGCGTTGTCTGCGCGGACGGCGCGGGTTCGGCGGCCATCAGTGGCGCGGCGGAGACGGCGGACAACAACAGCGACAGCACGATGGGGCGCATGGGGAACCCGTTCTGGGAAAGAGGCCGAGCATAGCGCGAGGTCGCTGTAGATCCACGCCAAGCGTGGATGGATCACTGTAGAGCCGAGCCCACGCTCGGCTTGGCCCTGACGCGAACTGCAGCCGAGCATGGCTCGGCTCTACAACACATCGCTCTGGCGCGGACGCCAACATCTCGGTCGTCGCAAATGCACCGATTTTCGAGGGTACGACTCGCAGGCCTTGCCACCATTGCAGGTGAAAGTGGAGTCTACATTCCACGTGCCGCGTCACAGCACGCTCGCCGCCACCAGCTGTCCTCGACAACTTCCAACGCGTTTGACCAAGCGCATGAGTACATGCGGCGCGCACTGTCGCTTGCTGCACCAGCGTGGCCTGCGCCACCATCGTCGCGCGTACGGATTCCGCATTCTCCTTCGGACTATCCTCATTGAAATCCAAGCGCGTGCGTAATCACCATGCAGCGCCACCGACAACAGGTGGCACCGGGCCTGCAAGCCCGTGATTACTTTCAAGCATGTTGTTTGCGCTCCCCCGTCGGCATCATCACTGGATGGTGCCGGCGGGTGATCCATCGGCCTTCATGGCGGGCGGTGCGTGGGGGTCTCCGGACCCGCCGGTCAATTGCTTGATGTCATCCCGGCTTGCAGCCACGCATCGCCCGCCACCCGCTCTGCGCGGTGGCACGTCCACGCAAGAGCCGAGGAAGCCGAGATGACCGAACGTCCGCACTATGCTTCACACGCCACCAGCATCGATGATGACGACGACAACCCATCGCCCGAACTGAGCACCTTCCTGGGCTGCCTGAAACGCATCCGCGCGGGTGAAGGTGCCGATGGTCTGCCCTGGCCTGAGGCCGACGTTTCCCCGGGGCGTGGGGTTGCCCTGTCGCGGGTGGAACGGGCTGCCATCGGCATGCTGACCGTGGCGGAAATGCTGCACGCCGCCGACCGCTGCCGGGAAATGGCCACGCCGGACCGGCATCTGGACGCCGGGGTGGTGGAAGGGCTGTTCTTCGCCTGCCGCAGCCTGGCGGAACTGGTGTGCCGGGATGTGCGGGCCGAGTAGCCCGCTGCCGCAAAGCGGTCCATACTCGGGCCGAACCGGTCCATCGTCATGTTCAAACTTACAAGGAGGTACAAATGTTGAATGCAATGATCGTCGTCGCACTGGCCGCAGGCCCAACCGCATCCGCACCGTATGGCGACTGCCTGCTCGCTAACCTCCAGCCCGGGCTGTCCGACCGTGCAGTGCAACTGGTGCAGCAGGCCTGCGCCGCGAAGCATCCCGACAGCTTCGCTGCATCAGTGGAACTGGAGCGCAGATACAGCATCCAACGGCTGGCGCAGTTCGATGCGGATCGTGCCACGGCGGAGCGGGCCGCGAACGCCGCCGCCCGCGCTGCGAATGTGGCTGCCACCGTGGCGGCGGAACGCGAGGCAGCAGAGGCCAAGGCTGCGACGGCGAAGTAGCCTCCACAGGAGGTGGGGAACGCACCCATTGATCGCTGTCCAAGGAAAGGAATTCCCATGCAGATGACGTCGCTTGCTTTCGGCATCGCGTTGTTGACGAGTGTGTCTGTCGGCCCGGCACTGGCCGTTGCCGAGGCCACACCCGTGAAGGCGCGCACCACCGTGGAATCGCGGACGACCTGGCCAGCAGGCTCCGTCGAGGCCGCGTCCATTCTGGCGTGGGTCAAGGCACGGTCTCCCGGATACGCGCCCGTCACCTCTGGGGGAGAGATTTCGATTGTCCGCAGGCAGATTGAGCCGCAGCCGCTGACTCGAACATCCAGCGGCTCAACTGTGGAGCTGCCCGCCTCAGGGCGGCAGGGCGAGGCGATCACGATCACGAATCGCCAGGCAGATGGCTCCATCGAAACCTGGGCCCATACAGGGATCGACAGCGGGTGGATGCTGGTTGAGTATCACTTCAAGCGCGGCTTCAGCCCCGAGAGCATGAACTAGTCCAGTTCCGCTTTGCACTCCTGTACGGCCCTGGAATGCTCCGCGATCTGCGTCGGATTTTCGTCCAGCATCTCCGCTCCATGCCGCACATGCATCAAAACAGGCCGCCGCAGCGTTGACTGCGCGGTGCTAGGATTCAAGCCACCAGTCCAGGGTCCAACCGTATGAGCAGCTTCAGCTTCTGGCATTGGATGATCGTGCTTGCGGCCGTGCTGATCCCGGCCGGGATCGCCGCTGTCCTTGCCTATGTGCTGTTCCGAAGCCAGAAAGTGAAGTCGTGAGCGACACGCAATCGTCAGCCCCATGCAACGTCTGCGCGCAGCCGCAGAATGGGGCGCAGATGGAGAATGAAGCGCGTTGCCCTTGGCCTTGAGGCGGAGGACGATCCAAAGAAAAGGCGCCCCGAAGGACGCCTAAGTCTCTGAGTGCAATGGTGGGCCGTGTAGGATTCGAACCTACGACCAAAAGATTAAAAGTCTTCTGCTCTACCGACTGAGCTAACGGCCCGGTGCACTGCCCCAGCCGCGTGGCGGGGGTGGGCATTCTACCCCACTTTGCCACGCGACGCGAAACCCCATACCCGCAGCCCGGGCAATCAAGCGCCCGGGCAGCCGGCTTGAACCGGCTTAAACCTTCCGCCCGCACCGCGCATCCCATCCCTGATCCCCACTGGAGAGCCTGGATGCGCCGCTGCCTGCCCCTGATCGCCGCACTGCTGTTGCCCGGCGCCGCGCTGGCAGCGCCGTCCCCGGTGCGTAGCGACGACATCGCCCGCTTCTGGGCCACCTACGATGCGGTGCGCGCCGAACCCGATGCCGAGCGCCGGGTGGCGCTCGTGCAGCAGCGCTACGTCGACCCGGGCAGTCCCGGCCTGCATGCGCTGATGCAGGTCCGCAATTACACCGCGCGCGAGTATGCCGAGGCCATGCGCGCGTGGCCGCGCTTCTGGAACTCGGTAAGGCCACTGACAGCCAACGCCCGCAGTGCCAGCGCGACGCTGGAACAGGATCTCATGGCCTTCCGCACGCTCTACTCCGCCCTGCGCCCGGCCACGATCACCTATGCGGTGGGCGTGCTGCGTACCGGCGGCACCACGCTGGGCGACCAGGTGCTGATCGGTGCGGAGATGGCACTGGGCGACGAGCGCGTGGATGTCAGCGAACTGCCGGAGCCGATGCGCAGCCGCCTGCGCATCTTCTATGACAGCCGCCCCGGCGCGAACAACGCGCAGAACAACCTGCATGAGTATGTGCACACCCAGCAACGCGAGACCACCGGCAATCTGGCGCAGTACGCGGTACGCGAGGGTGTGGCCGAGTACATCGCCGAGCGCATCAGCGGCAGGCGCCCTGCCCTGCCGCTCTATGACTACGGCCCGCTGCACGAGGCGGAGATACGTACCCGGTTCATCGCCGAGATGGACGGCGATGACCTGGACAACTGGCTGTACAACAGTGCCCGCAATCCGTTCGGCGTGAGCGACGTGGGCTACTACGCCGGCTATCGCATCGCGCAGGAGTACGTGCGCCGGCAGGCCGATGAGAAGGCGGGGATCGCGCGGATGATCGAGCTGGACTACGCCGATCCCAAGGGGGTGCGGGCCTTCATCGAAGCTTCGGGTTGGTTGCAGCAGCGGTAGCGCCGGGCCATGCCCGGCGCACAGTGCCAACCAAGGTTGGCACCCACCATTGAGGCATCAGCCCCCATCACCTCAGGCGTACAGCGTCGGGTCGGCCACGCCGGCGTCGGCGAAGCCCTGTGCACGCAGGCGGCAGGCATCGCAGTGGCCGCACGCGGCACCGTTGGCATCGGCGTTGTAGCAGGACACGGTCAGGCCGAAGTCCACGCCCAGGCGCACGCCCTCGCTGACGATCTGGCCCTTGCTCAGGAACTGCAGCGGCGCGTGCACCTTGATGCCCGCGCCTTCCACGCCGGACTTCGTCGCCAGGTTGGCCAGGGTCTGGAAGGCGGCGATGAATTCGGGGCGGCAGTCCGGGTAGCCGGAGTAATCCACGGCATTGACGCCACAGAAGATGTCGTTGGCGCCCAGCACTTCGGCCCAGCCCAGGGCCAGCGACAGCATGATGGTGTTGCGTGCCGGCACGTAGGTGACCGGAATGCCGGCACCGCCGGCCTCGGGCACGTCGATGTCATCGGTCAGTGCCGAGCCGCCGATGCTGCGCAGGTCCACATCCACGGTCTTGTGCGCGACCACGCCCTGGGCCTTGGCCACGCGTGCGGCGGCGTCCAGTTCGGAGGTGTGGCGCTGGCCATAGCGTACGCTCAGGGCATGCACGGCAAAGCCCTGTTCCTGGGCCATGGCGATGACGGCGGCTGAATCCATGCCGCCGGAGAGAAGCACGACTGCCTTCTTCATGGAAAATCTTCCGGTTGGGGGAGGAAAGCCAGCACGCTGTCCCGCGCCGGAGTTGCATCAGGAAACAAGGGTGGCCTCAGCGGCCCGGCTCATCGTTCCACAGAATCTTGTGCAGCTGCATCTGGAAGCGTACCGGAAGCCGGTCTTCAACAATCCAGTCGGCCAGCTGGCGCGCGGTGATCTCCCCCTTGCTGGGCGAGAAGAACACCGTGCAACGCTTCACCAGCTCGTGCTCGGCCAGCAGGGCCTTGGCCCAGTCGTAGTCCTCGCGGCTGCAGATGACGAACTTGATCTGGTCGCGTGCAGTCAGCAGCGGCAGGTTCTCCCAGCGGTTGCGCGCCACCTCGGCCGAACCCGGGGTCTTGATGTCGACCACGCGTGATACGCGCGGGTCCACCGCGCTGACGTCCAGCGCACCGGACGTTTCCAGCGAGACGTCCAGGCCGGCGTCACACAGCTTCTGCAGCAGCACCAGGCAGCGCTTCTGCGCCAACGGCTCGCCGCCGGTCACGCAGACGTGACGCACGCCCTGGGCCAGCACTTCGGCCACGATGTCGTCGATATCCCACCAGGTGCCGCCGTGGAAGGCGTACGCGGTGTCGCAGTACTGGCAGCGCAGCGGGCAGCCGGTCAGGCGCACGAACACGGTCGGCCAGCCGGCGGTATCGGCTTCGCCCTGCAGCGACGTGAAGATCTCGGTGATCTTCAGGCGCGGCAGGGGCGACTGCACGATGTCGCTGGGGGTGGCGACGGCGTTGGACGGGGTAACGGCGGTCATGGCGGGAACTTCTTTGTGGGACACGTGGCGGGTGGGCTACCGTGGCCGGTAACGAAAGCAGCAGAGCATGGCTCGGCTCTACAACAGCAACCGGACGGGCATGGCCCAGCCGGTGATGCGAGCCGCCGGGCATGGCCCGGCGCTACCGGATCCGGGCGGGTTGGCCGATCCGGAAACGAAAGCAGCCGAGCATGAGCTCGGCGCTACGGGACACGTATTGTACGCCCGGTCAGCGGATCTGCTGGCCCAGGCGGATCGACTGCAGGCGGTCCTGCGCGGTGCGCGCGGCGTCCGAGCCGGGGTACTGCGCCACGACGGTCTCCAGCGTCTGCTGGGCCTGATCGACCTTGCCCTCGCCATACTGCGAGAGGCCGACCTTGAGCAGGCCGCCCGCGGCCTTGTCATGGGTCGGATAGCGTGAGAGCAGCTCGCGGAACTGGGTCTCGGCCATCGGGAAATTGCGGGTGGCGTAGTAGCTCTCGCCCAGCCAGTACAGCGCATTCGGCGCGTACACGCCGTTCGGATACAACTGCAGGAAGCTCAGGAACAGCTGCGCCGAATCATCGTACTTGCCGGCCTTGAGCGAATCGAAGGCGACGTTGTAGGCGGTGCGCTCGTCGCCCGTGGCGGCCAGACTGCCGGGATCGCCATGGATGGACGGCGGCCGCTCGGAAGTGGCCGCCGCTGCCGGTTTGGCCGGGGCCGGTGCGGCCTGCGGCGCGTTCGCCGGAACGGGGGGCAGGACCGGGGCATTGCCCCCTTCCAACCGGTTCAGGCGGCTGTCCAGGTCCAGGTACTGATCCTGGGCGGACTGCTTGAGCTGGGCGTTGTCGTGCTGCAACTGCTCGATCGAGGCCTGCAGGCTGGTCACCTGCTGCCGCAGCTGGTTGATCTGGTTCAACAGGTCCTGGTTGGCACTGTTGTTGTACATCTGCTGCTCGAGCGCGCCGACACGATCGGCCAGACTCTGTCGCTGTGCATGCGCCGGTGCTGCAGCCACGAGGGCTGCCGCAACGACCAGCATCAGTTTGATGCCAATGCGCATGGATTACTGCGCGGTGTAGACGATTTCGACGCGACGGTTCTGCGACCAGCAGGACTCGTTCGACTCGGTGCAGACCGGACGCTCTTCACCGTAGGACACGACGGTCAGCTGCGAAGCCGAGCCACCGTTGGCCTGCAGCGCCGAGCTGACGCCGTTGCCACGACGCTCGCCCAGGGCCTGGTTGTACGCGCGCGAACCGCGCTCGTCGGTGTGGCCCTGCAGGGTGATGCGCGAGGACGGACGGTCACGCAGGTACTTGGCGTGGCAAGCCATGATGGCCTGGAATTCCGGCTTCACGTCTTCCTTGTCCAGGTCGAAGTAGACAACGCGCTGGCGCAGGCAGGCATCGGTATCCAGGTCGCCCGGGCCGTACAGGCCGGAGGTCGACGGACCGGTCGGGGTGGTGGTCGAGGTGCCGGTGTCGACCGGGGCTGCCGGCTCTTCCTTCACCTTCTTCGAGCAACCGGCCAGGACGGCCACAGACAGCAGGGAAACAAGCAGAACACGGGTGGACTTGTTCATGGCGATACCTTTGTGGCTCCTAGGCCGATGAGGGGTTCAAGACAGCGAAAATATTAACACTCTTTTAGCGCTGGGTACGGTATGGGGACCATGCCGGCTCGCGCACATCACCATCGGCCAGAACCAGGCGCTGGCGAACCCGCGCATCGGCCGAAACGGCATACAACACACCACGGCCACCTTCGCGGGCGGCGTACAGCACCATGCTTGCGTTGGGCGCAAAGCTCGGCGATTCATCCAGCGAACCCGGGGACAGGGTGCTCCAGCGCGGCGAGCCCAGCGAGCTGTCCATCATCGCGATCTTGTAGCTGTTGCCCGAGCCCTGGGCCACGGCGATCTTCTTGCCGTCGTAGGACACCGAAGGCTTGGCGTTGTAGTTGCCCTGGAAGGTCACGCGCTCGGCGCTGCCGCCGCCGGCACCGACCTTGTAGACCTGCGGACGGCCGCCGCGGTCGGAGGTGAAGTACACCGCGCTGCCGTCCGGTGCCCAGGTCGGCTCGGTATCGATGGCGAAGTGGTTGGTCAGCTGGGTCAGCTGCTTGCTGCCCAGGTCCATCACGTAGATTTCCGGGTTGCCGGAGCGCGACAGGGTCAGGGCCAGCTTGCGGCCGTCCGGCGAGAACGCAGGCGCGCTGTTGATGCCGCGGAAGCTGGTGACCAGCTCACGGGCACCGGTGGCGATGTTCTGGATGTAGATGGCCGAGTTGCCGCGCTCGAAGCTGACGTAGGCCAGCTTGCCACCATCCGGGCTCCACGACGGCGACAGCAGCGGCTCGGCCGAACGCACAATGGTCTGCGGGTTGTAGCCATCGGAGTCGGCCACCATCAGCGCATAGCGCATGGCATCGCCCTTGCCGCTGGCGGTCACGTAGGCGATGCGCGTCCAGAAGGCACCCCGGACACCGGTGATCTTCTCGTAGATGGCATCGGCCATCTGGTGGGCGACGTCGCGCATGGCATTGCCGCGGGCGGTCATCGCCAGGCCGAGCAGGCGCTCGCCCTTCGGCACGTCGAACAGTTCGTACTCGACGCGGTAGGCACCGGCACCGGCGTCCAGCACGCGGCCGACGACGATGTAGTTCTGCTTCAGCGCGCGCCAGGTGGCGAACTGGATCTCGCCGCCACGGACGGGCTTTTCCACGATCTGCGCTTCGGGCAGGGTGCGGAACTGGCCCGAACGTTCCAGGTCGGCGCGGACCACACCGGCGACATCGGTCTGCGGTGCGGCCGACGAGCCCTGGTAGGGCATCGGCACGATGGTGATCGGCAGCGCGGACGCGTTGCCACCGATGATGTCGATATCCAGTCCCCTCTGCTGCGCGACGGCAGCGAAGGGCAGCAACAGGGCCGCAAACACGGCAAGCCAACGAGGCATCTTCTTCATGGAGCGCTCAATAGGGGGAAACCGGAACGAGGGATAGCAAAGCGGCGGTGAACCGCTTCGCAATCATGAACCAAGGGTACGTGAATTCCGGGTCAGTTCCAGCCCGTCCTCTCACGCCCCATTAACGTATCGGTCGGCTGCCGCGCGACGGGGCGACCCGCAGGCCGGCCCGCGCGGCCGATCAGTCCTGAGCAGTGAAGGTCAGGTTGAGCGTGCGATTGAACACCGACTCGAAGCCGCGGTACGGCAAGGGCTGCGCATTGAGCACCGCCGCCTCGATCGAGCGCCTGCCGGCCTCGTCGTAGGCACAGTTGGCGCTGACGGCAGCCCGCAATACCTGGCCACCCGGAATCTGGGTGATGGTTACCTGGCACTTCTGGCCCAGCGGCACACTGTCCGGGCGGGTCCAGGTGTCACGCACCTTCGCCTGGATCGCCGCGACGTACTTCGCCGAAAGATCATCGCTGTTGCCACCGCCCCCAGCGGCCGGCTGTGCCGCACCGGTGTTGCCGGCCGGCGCGCTGCCGGCGGCGTTGCGTGCGGCGGCGACCTGGCGCAGCTTCTGCTCGGCCAGCTTGGCTTCCTTCTCCGCCTGTTCGCGCCTGGCACGGATCTCGGCGATCTTCTTCTGCCGTTCGGCCTCGGCCTGGTCGGCGGCCTGCCGCTCCTGCTCGGCACGCTTCTTCTTGGCGTCTTCTTCCTGCTGCTTGGCCAGGCGCAGCTTCTGCTCGGCTTCTTCCTGGCGCTTGCGCTCGGTCAGGTCGATCTGCTCCTGGCGGCGCTTGGCTTCCTGTTCCTGCCGGGCCTTCTCCTGCGAGATGGCCAGTGCGCTCACCGCCTCCTGGTCCTGCGTATCGGGCTGGGCGACACGCTCCTGCGCCTGTTGCTGCTGCGGCGTGGGAGCATCCTGCGGACGTGGCTCGGGAATCGGCTGCGGCGGTGGAATGGTGTCCTCGGGCACCGGAATCGGCTCGGCAACCGGCGGCGGCAGATCTTCCAGCTTCTCCGACTGGCGCAGGGCCTGGCGCGCAGCGGCCGCCTCCGACGCGGACAGCGCCAGGCTGGCCTCGACCGAGGGATCACCGGCAGCGGCATCGGTATTGCGCGTGGGCGACCACAGCCACGCCAGGATGAACACCAGCGCGACCAGCAGGTGCACCAGCACGGCCAGCGCCAGGGGCAGGCCCCAGCCCGGTTCCTGCTGTCGCGGAGGCGGCAGGGTCTCAGCGTGCATCGGTGGCCAGGCCTACCTTGTCCACTTTCGCGCGCTTGATCACGTCCATCGCCGCGATGACCTTCTCATAGGCCACGGCACGGTCGGCGGCGACGATCACGCGCAGGCCCTTGTCCTGTGCGGCGATGCCGGCCAGGCGCCCTTCCAGCTCCTCGGCAGACACGGCCGTGGGCTCCTTGGCGTCGGGCAGCTTCAGGCTCAGCTGGCCGTCCTGGCGCACCGAAACGATCACCGGATCCTGCTTGCTCTCCAGTGCCTTGGCATTGGAGTTCGGCAGGTCCACGTCGAAACTCAGGGTGAGCAGCGGCGCGGTGACCATGAAGATGATCAGCAGCACCAGCATGACGTCGATATAGGGAACGACGTTGATTTCCGATTTCAGCTTGCGGCGCTTGCGGCGACCGATGGCAGCGGACATGGCTTGGACTCCCGGGTCAGGCGCTTACTCGTCGCCAGCGCTCTGGCGCTGCAGGATGGAGCTGAACTCGTCGGCGAAGGTCTCGAAACGCACCGACATGCGCTCCACACGGGTGGTGAAGCGGTTGTAGGCCCACACCGCCGGGATTGCCACGAACAGGCCGATGGCGGTGGCGAACAGCGCTTCGGAGATGCCCGGGGCGACCGAGGCGATGCCGGCCTGGGCGCCGCTGCTGATCATGTCGTGCATGGTCACCATGATGCCGAACACGGTGCCGACCAGGCCCACGTAAGGCGCGGTCGAGCCGATATTGGCCAGCAGTTCCAGATTGCGCTCGAGCTGGTCGACTTCGCGGGTGTAGGTGGTGCGCATCGCACGTTGCGCGCCTTCCAGCTGCGCACGGCCATCCAGCCGGCGCTTGTCGCGCAGGCGGGTGAACTCGCGGAAGCCCGCCTCGAAGATCGCCTCCAGGCCGCCCACGTTGCGGCTGCGGTCGGTGGCCGAGCTGTACAGCTTGCCCAGGTCGGCGCCGGACCAGAAGCGGTTCTCGAACTCGTCCGCCTCGCGGGTGGCCTGCTTGAACACGCGGGCCTTGCGGAAAATGATCACCCAGCTGACGAACGAGCCGACCAGCAGCAGCAGCACGATGATCTTCACCGGCAGGCTGGCCTTGGCCATCAGTTCGAGGTAGTTGATGCCGCCGCCGGTGGTGGCCTGGGCAAGGGTCTGGGTCGCGGCGTTGCTGACGTCAGCCGGCAGTGCCTCGGTGACCGTGGCCTGCAGGGCCAGGAGCGTTGCGATCATCCGTTGTTCCTCAGTGTTCGGATTCGGGGTGGAGGTAGGGTTGCAGCACGGCAAGGACGGCGTCGTCCATGCCACGCGGGCGGAAACTGGCCGCGTCCAGTGCGGCGATGCGGACCTGCGCCGACAGCAGCAGTTCGCCGTCGCGCTCGATCCGCTGATCGAAGACCATGCTGGCCTTCTTCAGCTGGACCAGCGTGGCACTCACCTGCAGGAGGTCATCCAGCCGCGCCGGCCGGATGAAGTCCATCTGCATGGCACGTACCGCGAAGACCATGCCGTGCTCGCTGCGCATGCGCTCCTGGCCATAGCCCAGCGCGCGCATCCATTCGGTCCGGGCCCGTTCCATGAAGGCCACGTAGCGGGCGTGGTAGACCACCCCGCCTGCGTCCGTATCTTCCCAGTAAATGCGTGTCGGCCAACTGAATAGTGGCTCAACCGACATCGGGAACCTCCGCGAACAGGTCCTGCGGCGGGTTCTTCGGCTTCAGCCCCATGTGCCGGTACGCCTTGTGGGTGGCCATGCGGCCGCGCGCGGTGCGCACCAGGAAGCCCTGCTGGATCAGGTAGGGTTCGACCACGTCTTCCAGCGTTCCGCGCTCTTCGGACAGCGCGGCGGCCAACGATTCGATACCGACCGGGCCGCCGTCGAAGTAGTCCACCAGGGTCCTGAGCAGGCGCCGGTCGAGCTCGTCAAAGCCCTCCGGGTCGACCTTGAGCATCTGCATGGCCGCTTGGGCGACCGCCACGTCGATGTGGCCACCCGCCTTCACCTGGGCGTAGTCGCGCACCCGCCGCAGCAGGCGGTTGGCGATGCGCGGGGTGCCACGCGCACGGCGCGCGATCTCCCCTGCGCCGTCGGCGGTGCAGTCGATCCCCAGGATGGTGGCCGAGCGGCGTACGATCCGGGTCAACTCCTCGACACTGTAGAACTCCAGCCGCTGGACGATGCCGAAGCGGTCACGCAGCGGCGCGGTCAGCAGGCCGGCGCGGGTGGTGGCCCCGATCAGCGTGAACGGTGGCAGGTCGATCTTGATCGAGCGGGCCGCAGGGCCCTCGCCGATCATGATGTCGATCTGGAAATCCTCCATCGCCGGGTACAGCACTTCCTCGACCACCGGCGACAGGCGGTGGATCTCGTCCACGAACAGTACGTCGTGTGGCTGCAGGTTGGTCAACAGCGCGGCCAGATCACCGGCCTTTTCGATCACCGGACCGGACGTCACCCGCAGCGCCACCCCCAGTTCGTTGGCGATGACGTGGCTGAGCGTGGTCTTGCCCAGCCCCGGCGGACCGAAGATCAGCACATGGTCGAGCGCGTCGCCGCGGGCCTTGGCCGCTTCGATGTAGATCTCCAGCTGCTCGCGCACCGGCGCCTGGCCCAGGTAATCGGCCAGTCGCTTGGGGCGGATGCTGGCGTCGGCGGCGTCATCCTCGCGGGTGGCGCCGGCGCCGATGATGCGGTCGTCGGTCATGTGCTGATTATGCGGCAAAAGCGCGGGTTTCGGCCGGGCTGTGCCCGGCGCCCGCAGACGCTACGGCAACATCCAGAGCAGCAGCCGAAGCGGGCGTCCTGGCAAATGGCGGGGTGGGTCCGGTTCCTAGTGGGTGTCGACCTGGGTCGACACAGTAGATCCACGCCATGCGTGAATGGGAGTGTGGATGACTCACGACATGGGGTCGGAGCCCATTCCTGCGGAAAAGGGCTCCGACCCCGGCAGTCAGATCTCGACCTGTGCGCCCAACTCAACCAGACGATTGCCCGGAATCCGGAAGAAGCCCGTGGCCGGCGCAGCATTGCGATGCATCAGTGCGAACAGCTTGTCGCGCCAGATCGGCATGCCGCGGTTGGCGGTGGCGACGATGGTCTCGCGGCTGGCGAAGAAGGTGGTGTCCATCGGATCGAAATAGATCCCGCCGTGGTCGCAGGAGCGCATCAACGCCAACGGTACGTCCGGCGTCTCCATGAAACCGAAGCGGACATAGACCCGGTAGAACTCGTCGCCCACCGATTCGATCTTCAGCCGCTGCCCCTCCATCGCATAGGGAATGGGCAGGGTTTCCACATGCAGGAAGACGTTGCGCTCGTGCAGCACCTTGTTGTGCTTGAGGTTGTGCATCAGTGCATGCGGAGCCACGGTCGGGTCAGCGGTGAGGAACACCGCGGTACCCGGCACGCGCACCGGCGGCGCCAGCATCAGGCCCGGCAGGAAGGTGTCGATGCGGATGCCGTCCTTGCGGATCTCGTCGCGCAGCAGCTCGCGGCCACGGCGCCAGGTGCGCATCATGGTGAACAGGAAGATGCCCAGCACGACCGGGAACCAGGCGCCCTGCAGCAGCTTGGCGCCATTGGCGATGACGAAGCCGACGTCGATGATGAAGAACACCACGCACAGCGGCAGGATCCAATGGCGCGCCTTGGGCCACAGCGAGCGCGCGACCAGGGCCAGCAGCAGCGTATCGATCAGCATGGTGGCCGAGACCGAGATGCCATAGGCCACAGCCAGGTTCGACGAGCTGCGGAAGGCCAGCACCAGGCCGATGACCATCACCGCGATGCCCCAGTTGATGCCCGGGATGTAGATCTGGCCGATGGTGTCGTGCGAAGTGTGCTTGATGCGCATGCGCGGGATGTAGCCGAGCTGCATGGCCTGGCGCGAGACCGAGAACGCGCCGGTGATCACCGACTGCGAGGCGATCACCGCCGCCATCGTGGCCAGGATGATCATCGGATACAGGGCCCAGTCGGGGACCGCTTCGAAGAAGGGATTCTTCACCGCTTCGGGGTGGTTCAGCACCAGCGCGCCCTGCCCCAGATAGTTCAGCACCAGGCACGGCAGCACGAAGAAGTACCAGGCATGGCGGATGGGCTTGGCACCGAAGTGGCCCATGTCGGCATACAGGGCCTCGCCACCGGTGACCGCCAGCACCACGGCGCCAAGGATGAAGATGCCGTGCCAGCTGTGCTCCATGAAGAAGCGGATCGCCCACCACGGGTTGAACGCCTTCAGCACTTCCGGCGAATCGATGATGTTGTAGATGCCGATCGCCGCCAGCGAAATGAACCACACCGAGGTGATCGGGCCGAACGCCTTACCGATCTTCTCTGTGCCGAAACGCTGCGCGGCGAACACCATCAGCAGGACCACCACGGTGATCGGCACGATGAACGCGTGCAGGCCTGGTGCGGCCACCTCCAGGCCCTCGACGGCACCAAGCACCGAGATCGCAGGGGTGATCACGCCATCACCGAAGAACAGCGACGCACCGAAGATGCCCAGGATGCCCACCACGTAGGCCGAGCGTGAGCCGTTGCGCAGCGTACGCTGGGTCAGCGCCATCAACGCCATGATGCCGCCCTCGCCATCGTTGTCGGCGCGCATGATGATGGTCACGTACTTCAGGGTGACCACGATGTTCAGCGCCCAGAACGCCAGCGACAGCACGCCGAGCACGGTGTCGTGGTCGCTGTTGAGCCCGTAGTGCGGCGAGAACGCCTCCTTCAGGGTGTACAGCGGGCTGGTACCGATGTCACCGAAGACCACACCGATCGCACCGATGACCAGCGCCAGTCCCCCGGCCGGGGGCGCGTGACCGTGTCCGCCAGGGGCGGCTGCGTGCGGGGTTTGACTGCTGGACATGGGACTCCTGGCGAAGCTCAGGCGATGGGGGGAGGGAAAGGACGCGGCTCAGCGCAGCGCCGACTGCAGGGCCTTGCGGATGACCGTGGCCACTTCGTCGCCTTCGTTGAAGGCATCACGGGCCATGCGGGCCGCTTCAGCCGGCTTGTAGCCCAGCTGCTGCAGCGCCACGGTGGCATCGGACAGCGGGTCGGCCGGGGCCGGACCGCTGCCGGTCGGCAGCGCCCCGCCGGCACCGAACTGGGCCGCACGGTCGCGCAGCTCCAGCACCATGCGCTCGGCGGTCTTCTTGCCGATGCCCGGGATGCGGGTCAGTGCGGTGATGTCGCCCGCCTGCACCATGCGCGCGAATTCCTCGACGCTGACAGCGGACAGCACGGCCAGCGCGATCTTCGCGCCGATGCCGCTGACCTTCTGCACATCGCGGAACAGACGACGCTCGCCTTCGCGCAGGAAGCCGTACAGCGAGACGCTGTCTTCCTTCTGCGCGTAATGGGTGTACAGCGTGACCTCGCGTCCGAGCTCGGGCAGGTCGTAGAAGGTGCTCATCGGCGCCTCCAGTTCGTAGCCCACTCCATTCACGTCCACCACCAGCCACGGCGGCGCCTTGTAGGCGACGATGCCGCGCAGTCGACCGATCATTGCGTGCAGCTCCTCATTTGCGACCCCACGCCTGGCGGGCGCTGAGCCCCAGGCGGTTGGCCGTCGCCCTTACGTGGGCGTGGGTGATCGCTACCGCCAACGCGTCGGCCGCGTCGGCCTGCAGCTTGGTTTTCAGGTTGAGCATGAGCCCGACCATGTGTTGAACCTGTTGCTTTTCCGCGCCACCACGGCCGACCACGGCCAGCTTGATCTCGCTGGCGGCGTATTCGTGCACCGGCAGGTCGCGCAGCACCACGGCCGAAATGGCTGCGCCGCGGGCCTGGCCCAGCTTCAGCGCCGAATCGGGGTTGCGCGCCATGAACACGCGCTCGATCGCCACTTCCTGCGGCTGGTACTCGCGGCACAGGTCGGCCAGGCCCAGCACCAGCAGCTTCATCCGCTGCGGGAAATCGTCGGCGCCCAGCAGTACCAGGGGCTGGTGATGGACGTGGATGACGCGCCCTGCGGCATCGACATCGATGATGCCCACCCCGGTCCGCTGTGAACCGGGGTCGATGCCGAGGATGCGGGTCATGCCGCGCTCCTGGCGGGGCGGAACGGGAAGCGCTGGCAGGCGTATGGGCTCATGACTGTCCGCGGTGACCGTTCAACGGCCCGCGCCCAGGCCGTCGGTGACGGCTCAGGCGTAGGCGTCGGCGCCGAGTTCGGCGTTCGAATACACGTCCTGCACGTCGTCCAGGTCTTCAAGCATGTCCAGCAGCTTGCGGACCTGCAGGGCGACCTCGCCCTCGACCTTGATGTCGTTGTCGGCGCGGAAGGTGATCTCGGCGTGGTCGGCGAGATGCCCTGCGGCAGTCATCGCCTCCTTTACGGCGTTGAATGCGTCAGGGCTGGTGACCACGTCGATCGAGCCATCGTCCGGATAGACGACGATGTCATCGGCGCCCGCCTCGATGGCCGCTTCGGTGATCGCCTCCTCGTCGGCACCCGGGGCAAAGCTGAGCACGCCCAGGCGCTTGAACATGAAGGCCACCGAGCCCTCGGTACCCATGTTGCCGCCGCATTTGCTGAACGCGTGGCGGACATCGGCCACGGTGCGCACGCGGTTGTCCGTCAGGCAATCGACGATCACCGCCACACCGCCGGGCGCATAGCCCTCGTAGCGCACTTCCTCGTAGTCGACGCCTTCCAGCTCACCGGTGGCCTTCTTGATCGCACGTTCGATCACGTCCTTGGACATGTTCACGGCGAGGCCCTTGTCCATCGCCACGCGCAGGCGCGGGTTGTTGTTGGGGTCGCCTCCACCGCCGCGCGCGGCCACGCCGATCTCGCGGATGATCTTGGTGAAAATCTTGCCGCGCTTCGCGTCGGACGCGTTCTTGCGGGCTTCGATGGAGGGGCCTCTACCCATGGGTGCTACCGTCTGGCTGCTTCAGGATCAAGGCGCGGATTCTACCTGATCGGGCGCTGCAACCGTGTCTAGGGCGGATGGACGCCGCTGCGCTCGCCGGGCATGGCACGGCGCTACCGGGGAAAGCGCCGCAGGATCGTTGCCGGGGTAGCGCCGGGCCATGCCCGGCGGACGGTGCGCATCGACCGGGCGCCTACGCGGCCGCAGCGTCGCGGCTGTGATCGAACCGGCCGTGGCGCAGGAAGTGCGCGGTCTGCCGTGCCGCATCGGGCGAAACCACCAGGCCACTGTGGCTGGTACGCACTACGCAATGATCGGCCAGACCCGGCAGGCGGGTTTCCGCCAGCGCCACCGTGCCGTCGGAGGCATCGTCGATCGCGCCGAGCAGGCTGCCCAGCCCATGCGGCACCGAACCGGCGATCAGGCCGACCGCGGCCGTGCCCTGCCAGTCGGGCAGGCCGTCAAGCAGCAGTTCGCTGCTGCGGCCCAAGGCCAGGCCCCAGCCATGCTCGGACAGCGAACGCGCGGTACCGCTGCCGCGCAGCGGCGAGCCAAGGCAGACCACGCGCTGTACCTGCAGCTGCGGTTGCCGGCGCAGTGCCTCCAGCGCCAGCAGCCCGCCAAGGCTGTGGCCGACCAGCGACAGCGGTCCGGCATCGGCCAGACGCTCCAACAGCTGAGGGACCGCTACATCCGGGCCGCCGAACACGGAGGAATAGCCAAAGGTCTGCACCCGGAACCCGCGCGCGCGCAGGCGCCACGCCAGCGGCCCTACCCAGGCGCGGGCGTTCCAGATGCCATGGAGCAGCAGTACGGGGGGTGTCATGTGCAACAGCCTGGCGATCAGCGGGGCGAAAACGTGAGGTGATTGAACACAGGCCGGCAGAAAGCGGCGGTGAACGCGCTCAGGCCGTTCGCGGCGCGCGGCGCAGGATGAACTCCAGATCGTTGGTCTGGCCGACCGGGAACAGGTACTGCCCGGCCTTCTCGAAGCCGTAACGGGCGTAGAAGCGCTGTGCGCCGAAGTTCTCCGACCACACGCCCAGCCACAGTGTCCTCGGGCCGTCGCGCTCCAGCCACGCCAGAGCGGTTTCCAGCAGGCGGCTGCCCCAGCCACAACTCTGCTGCGACTTGATCAGATACAGGCGCTTGAGCTCGCCATCCCCCGCTTTCACGTCCGGATGGGGCAGGCCACAGGGGCCGGCGGCGGCATGACCGACCGCCTCCCCTTCCCGCTCCAGCAACCACACGGCGTAATCCGGGTGAGCCAGGATCGTGCGCTGGCGCTCGACCGTGTAGGACTCCTGCAGGAAAGCCTGCAGGTCCTGCGGCGGATACAGGTGGCCGAAAGTCTCGGTGAACGTGCGTGCGGCCAGCGCCGACAAGGTCGGCGCGTCGTCCACGGTGGCGCGGCGAATCGAGTACATGCAGGAAGTTGACGTCAGCGCGAAGGGCGGGTCAAGCCTTTTCAGGCGATTCCGCGTCTTCGTCTTCCTCGTCCTCTTCCTCGTACTCCTCTTCGTCCTCGTCCTCTTCTTCGCCTTCCTCGTCCTCGTCGTACTCTTCTTCCTCTTCGTCGTCTTCGTAATCCTCGACGCCGAAGTCTTCACCGTCCCAGCGGCCTTCGCCGTCGGCGACGAAGGTCAGGGCCATCGCCGCCGGGTTGGTACCGACGCGGACCAGCCAACCACCGAACACGCGTGCCCGCTCGGTGACCAGGTTGGCCTCGGAGCCTTCATTGCCCAGCTTTTCCCACTCCAGCGAAAACGCAAACTCGGTCATTGCCTGGATCTCCTGATCAGTTTTTCTTGGGGCGAACCTGGATGTGCACTTCGGCCAGCTGCTCGTCGACGATCGGCGACGGCGCGTCGGTCATCAGATCCTGTGCACCGGTGGTCTTCGGGAACGGGATGACGTCGCGGATCGACTCGGTACCGGCCATCAGCGCGGCGATGCGGTCGATGCCGAATGCGATGCCGCCGTGCGGCGGCGCGCCGTAGTTCAGCGCGTCGAGCAGGAAACCGAACTTCGCACGCGCTTCTTCGGCGCCGATGCCGAGCAGCTCGAATACCGCGCTCTGCATGTCCGGGCGATGGATACGGATCGAGCCGCCGCCGATTTCATTGCCGTTGAGCACCATGTCGTAGCCGCGCGAGACCGCAGTACGGGCATTGGCGCGCAGGTCGGCGATATCGTCCACGGCCGGTGCGGTGAAGGGGTGATGCAGGGCGACATAGCGCTGCGCCTCGTCGTCCCATTCGAACATCGGGAAATCGGTGACCCACAACGGGCGCCAGCCATCGGCGACCAACCCGAAGTCCTTGCCGGCCTTCAGGCGCAGTGCGCCCATGAAGTCGGAGACCTTGTTATAGCCACCGGCACCGAAGAACACGATGTCACCCTTCCCGGCGCCGACGTGGGCAACCAGCGCGGCGAAGGCGTCTTCGCTGAAGAACTTCTGGATCGGCGAGCTGACCTCGCCGTTGTCGGCGATCTTGATGTAGGCCAGGCCCTTGGCGCCGTACTTGGCGGCGTGCGCAGCGTACTCATCGATCTGCTTGCGGCTCAACGCTGCGCCACCGGGGATGCGCAGCGCGGCGACGCGGCCATCGGCGTCGTTGGCCGGGCCGGTGAACACCGGGAACTCACTGCCCTTGACCAGCTCGGCCACGTCCACCAGTTCCAGCGCGATGCGCAGGTCCGGCTTGTCCGACCCATAGCGGCGCATCGCTTCGGCCCAGGTCATGCGCGGGAAGCTGGCATCCAGGTCGACGTCCACCACTTCCTTGAAGATGGCGCGGATCATCTCTTCGACGAAATCCTGCACGTCGCGCTCGCGCACGAAGGCGAACTCCATGTCCAGCTGGGTGAATTCCAGCTGGCGGTCGGCACGCAGCGCTTCATCGCGGAAGCAGCGCGCGATCTGGTAGTAACGGTCGAAGCCGGCCACCATCAGAATCTGCTTGAACAGCTGCGGGCTTTGCGGCAGAGCGTAGAACTCGCCCGGATGCATGCGCGCCGGCACCAGGAAGTCGCGCGCGCCCTCCGGGGTGGCCTTGGTCAGGATCGGGGTTTCGATGTCCTGGAAGCCACGCGCATCCAGGTGACGGCGCAGCGCCTGCACCAGCTTGATGCGGGTGCGCTGCATGCGCTGCATTTCCGGGCGGCGCAGGTCCAGGTAGCGGTACTTCAGGCGGGTATCTTCGCCCGGATTCTCGTGAGCGTGGAACGGCAGCGGCGCCGCCTTGTTCAGCACGGTAATGGCCGTGGCGATCACTTCCACTCTGCCGGTCGCCATCTTGTCGTTCACCGCGTGGCGGGCACGCACCACGCCTTCCACCTGCAGCACATCCTCGTAGCCCAGGCTGGCCGCGACCGCGAACACTTCGGCGTTGTCGACCTCGACCGTCACCTGCACGATGCCTTCATGATCGCGCAGATCGATGAAGCAGACGCCGCCCTGGTTACGGGCCACGTCGGTCCAGCCGGCGAGGGTGACAGTCTGGCCAATCAGGGTCTCGTCGACCAGGCCGCAGAAGTGGGTACGCATGGGGGAAAGCTCCGCTGGAGAACGCCGGCACCCGATGGGGCCGGAAAGCCCCGTATTCTGCGGCCGAGGCCCCGGCCGGGGCAAATGCGGGGCAGTCACACGGGCTTTATCCGTTCCGTCCTTATAGTCGCGCACCACACACCGTATGGGGATTCGCCATGAAAACGCTGTCCCTGGCCAGCCTGGCCGTCACCCTCAGCCTGGGCGCCCTCGCCGGGCTCACCCTCTCCCCCGCCCCCGCCGCCGCGCAGAACGGCGTCATCCGCTGCGAAAGCCAGAACAACCGCGAACGGGTCTGCACTACCGGCTGGCGCAGCGCGCAGCTGGTACGCCAGCTGTCCGGCTCGGCCTGCCAGGAAGGCCGTACCTGGGGCAGCCGCAACGGCAGCATCTGGGTCAACAACGGCTGCCGTGCCGAATTCGTCGAGGGTCGCGGCGGTTGGGGCGGTGGCAATGGCGGCTGGGGGGGCAACAACGGCGACACCATCCGCTGCGAAAGCCAGAACAACCGTGAACGCAGCTGTCCGGTCGGATGGCGCAATGCCCGCCTAGTCCGCCAGTTGTCCGGCAGTCCCTGCCAGGAAGGCCGCACCTGGGGCGTGCGCAATGGCGCGGTGTGGGTCAGCAATGGCTGCCGCGCCGAGTTCGCTGAAGCCCGCGGAGGCTGGGGCGGCGGCAACGGCGGCTGGGGCGGCGGCGGCAACAGCAATTACTCCATTACCTGCAGCAGCAACAACAACCGCACCCAGAACTGTGACTGGGACGAGCGCCAGGGCCGGCCCGTGCTGCAGCAGCAGCTGTCGGGCAGCGCCTGTCAGGAGGGCCGCAGCTGGGGCTATTCGCGGGGCCAGGTCTGGGTGAGCAACGGCTGCCGGGCCCGCTTCGGCACGCGCTGAGCGAACGAACCTGCGGGCGTGCGGCGGCATCGCCGCCGCCGCGCTCGCCGGGGATCGCCCGGCACTGTCAGGCCCGATTCGAGCGCTACGGTGCGGTTGCCGGCGGGGCCTCGTCGCCCCACGGTGCCGGCGGCAACGCCACCGGCTTGCTCAGGTCGAACTGCACGCGGAAGCGGCGGCCTTCGGGACGGGTCAGCTCGTAGACGAAGCGCTGGTCCGGCTCGATCTCCATCGCCCACACGTTGTGGGTGGACGCCAGCATGTCGGCGCGGCGGAACATGGCCACCGAATCGGCATCGGCCGGGAACTGCTGGCGTTCGGCGGTACCCGGCGGACGGCTGTCGCCGCCATACAGGGTGATCGCATCAGGGCTGCCGTCGGCATGCCGGTGATCGTGCTTGAGCCGCAGCCCGCTCTCGGTGCGGGTCAGGACCCAGGTCCGCGAATGATCATCGCCGACATGGAAGGGGATGCGCAGCTCATGCCCGGGATCGGCACAGCCCCGCACGTGCATGACCAGCCGCTGCCCGGCGAAGGGGTCCTTGCCGGTCGGTGCCGGCGTGTCCTCCACCACTTTGCCCTCGTACGCCTGGCCGCAGTGGGCGGCGATCGCAGCCATGAAGGCGTCGGCCGGGGCCGTCGCCACGTCGTGGGCGACCGTATGCGAGGGCTGTGAGCAGGCTGCGAGCGTGAGCAGGGCGGCAGAAGCAGTGACGAGGGCAGGCAGTTTCATACCCCAACCCTAACGACCATGGCCGGCCTGCGCAAACCACTCATCCGTTCAACGCCCCGTGTCCACGCCCTCCGCCAGGGTCTCGGTTGCCGCCACGGGTGCGGCCTCGCCCGCCCCGTCCGGCTCCTGCTCGACCGGGTCGACATCGAAGGGCGTGCGGAACACCAGCGAGGGCAGCAGGGTGGTCAGCGCCGCGTACAGCAGCAATGCGCCGAACAGCACCGCCGGAATCTGGAACCGCTCACGCATGATCGCGGCCAGGACCAGGGTGAAGATCAGCGTCGGCGCCAGCGCCAGCGACACGCGCAGACTGCTGCGGAAACTCTCACCGAACATCAGCCGGCGCTGCAGCCAGACCACGCCGATACGCAGCGGCAGCACCACCAGGGTGATCACGATGCCCAGCCCCAGCGCTTCGAAGCTCAATGCCTCGGCGGGAACCTTGGTGCCGGCATTGAAGAAGTAGAACGGCACGAAGAACGATGCGAACAGCCGCAGTGCATGCAGGTTCTCGTGCGAGGCCAGCAGCGGCATGCGCTGGTGCAGAAGCCGTGCGACCAGGCCTGCGATGAAGGCGCCCACCAGGTAATACACCCCCAGCAGGTAGGTGATGTAGGCAGCGACCATGCCGACCATGACCAGCAGCGAGAACTCCGAACCGGGCGCGTGCGGCGCCACCCAGCGACCCAGCGCGATGAACAGCAGCGGCAGGCCGACCATCATCGCCAGCAGGGCCAGGCTGGACAGGGCCATGTGACCGGGATCGCCGGCCTGCAGCACGATGAACAGTGCCGCCAGCGCCAGCAGCTCACCGGCGATGGCCTTGCTGGTCACCCAGAACCGCTCGTCCTCGCTCAGACCCAGCCGCGACAGCGAATCCATGATGAAACCCGTGGAGGGCGTCAGCAGCGCCAGGGCCAGCAGGCCCGCGGCCTGCCACGGCAGGCCGGCGTAGCGCCAGGCCAGCCAGCCGACGCCGAACAGGGTGGCGCTGCGCACCACAAGATGCGCCAGCAGGGGCCACATGCCACGGCGCAACGCCTGCAGATCGACCTCCAGACCTGCGAACAGGAACAGGGACGAGATGCCGAGCGTGGCCAGCAGCCCGATCACCGCGTCGTGCGCCTGGTCCCCGAGCCAGAGCATGCCGATGATCCCGAACAGCAGGCAGGTGAGCGGTGCGGGCAGGCTGAAGCGCTGCAGCGCGCGCGGGATCACCAGCAGCGCGAAGATCAGCAGCAGGTAGATCAACTCATGACTCATGGGGGACTTCCGTGTGGTTTCGAACGCGCGCAGGATGCGCGCGCACGACCCTCGGAGCAAGCCCGGCCCGGAGACGGGCGGGCGTCAGCCGATCAGCCTGTCCGCGATGCGTCCAACCTGCGCCAGGACGCTGGCGCGTTGATCGTTGCTGATGTCCGCAGCCTGCAGGTAGGCCGTAATCACCCAGGGTGCCCCTCCCCCCATGGGCCACAACACGGCGGTGTCATTGCGTGCATCCTCGCCATTGCTGCCGGTCTTGTCGCCCACCCGCCAGCGCGCGCCCAGCCCTGCGCGCAGGCACGCATCGCCGGTTTCGTTGTCGATCAGCCAGTCGGCCAGTTGCTGGCGCGCGCCCGGCGCCAGCGCATCGCCCAGCACCAGCCGCTGCAGGGTCGCGGCCATCGCCGCCGGCGTCGTGGTGTCACGTGGATCACCCTCGGCGAAGCTGTTCAGTTCCGGCTCGAGACGATCGCTGCGGGTCACGCTGTCGCCCTGAGCGCGCAGGAAGGCCGTCACGGCGGGCGGCCCGCCCACCACGTCGAACAACAGATTGGCCGCCGTGTTGTCGCTGGTGATGATCGTTGCCCGGCACAGGTCGCGTACGGTCAGATCCTTGCCGGCGTGGCGGCGCGCCACCGGCGCATGCGAAAGCAGGTCGGCCTCGCGCACCGGCACGCGCCTGTCCAGCAGCCCGGGCACGCGCCGTGACTGGTCCAGCACCGTGGCCGCCAGCACCGTCTTGAACGTGCTGCACAGCGGGAACCGCTCATCCTGGCGATGGCCGATGCGGCGACCGCTGGCGGTATCCAGCACGGTCACGCCAAGCCGGCCCGCGCAGGCCTTTTCCAGGGCGGCAAAGTCCGTGGCGGCGGCGATCGCGCCGGCCGCCGCCGACGTGCCAACGCCCCTGCCGGCAGCACGGGCGATCAGCGGCAGAGCCAGTGAAGACACCACTGCTGAAGTACTGAACTGAAGGAATCGTCGACGGGGCAACATGCAGGACCTCCGGGAAGTGAACCCGATTATCGAAAGCCCCCGCCGCGCCTGACCAGCGCGTTTTTTCAGCACGTGCCATCAATTTCATTCATGCCTAAGAAGGGCATTCAACGGAGATTCCACGAACCATCCGGATCCCGCTACGATCAGTCATCATTTCAGCTCACGGCTTTCCGATGCTGCATCCGACTCTGCCGCTCAACGCCCTGCGCGCCTTCGAAGCAGCGGCCCGCCACCAGAACTTCACCCGCGCCGCGCTTGAGCTGTGCGTCAGCCAGGCCGCGTTGAGCCATCAGATCCGGGGCCTGGAGGACCGGCTGGGGATCCGCCTGTTCCATCGCCTGCCTCGCGGCGTCGCCCTGACCGATGAAGGCGCCGCGCTGTTCCCGGTGCTCAACGAAGCGTTCGAGCGCATCTCGGCCAGCATCGCGCGCTACACGGGGGGAGCGGCCCGCGAAGTGCTGACGCTGGGCGTGGTGGGCACCTTCGCCACCGGCTGGCTGCTGCCACGCCTGGCCGCGTTCGAGGCCACGCATCCGGATATCGAGCTTCGCGTGCAGACGCACAACAACCGCATCGATCTTGCCGGCGAAGGCCTGGACCTGGCCATCCGCTTCGGTGAGGGCGACTGGCAGGGGCAGGCCTGCACGGCGATCCTGGATGCGCCGTTCGCACCGCTGTGCGCCCCCGCCCTGGCACGCCGGCTGAAACAGCCGCGTGATCTGGGCACGCTGCCGCTGCTGCGCTCCTATCGCAATGACGAATGGCCGCGCTGGCTGCAGGCGGCCGGGGTCAGCGGCGTGGAGGCGCGCGGGCCGGTATTCGATTCGTCGCTGACCTTGGCCATGGCCGCTGCCGGAGGGGCCGGCGTGGCCCTGCTGCCGCTGCGCATGTTCGAACAGGAACTGGCGGAAGGACGGCTGCTGCAGCCGTTCGCCACGACGCTGGAACTGGGCCGCTACTGGCTGACGAGGCTGCGCTCACGCGCCGAGCGTGAGCCTGCACGACGCTTCCGGGAATGGTTGCAGGCGCAGGGCTGATGCGCGCGAGCGGTAGCGCCGGTCCATGCCCGGCGAGCGCAGTGCATCGGGAACACCACCGGGCATGGCCCGGCGCCCTCCATCAGGACTCCAGCAGTTCCATCCAGGCAGCTTCAGCCTTTTCCAGCTGCGCAGCGGCCGTTTCGCGATCACGGCCCAGCACGGCCATGCGGGTGCTGTCGGCATAGTTGGCCGGGTCCGCCAGTTGACGGTCCAGTTCGGCCAGGCCGGCTTCCAGCTCGGCCACCTTGGCTTCCGCCGCGGCCAGCTTGTGCGGATTCACCGGCTTCTTCTGCACGACCTGCGCCACCGGTGCGGTCTTGACCACCACCGGCTCTTCCACCTGCTCCATGCGCGCCTTGGTGCCCTGCGCCTGCGGACGGGTGCGCAGCCACGCAGCGTAGGCGTCGAGATCTCCGTCGAACGGCTCGACCACGCCATCGGCCACGCGCCAGTACGTATCGCAGACCAGGCCGATCAGGTGGCGATCATGGGAGACCATCACGATCGCGCCTTCGAAGGTTGCCAGCGCTTCGGCCAGCGCCTCGCGCATTTCCAGGTCCAGGTGGTTGGTCGGTTCGTCCAGCAGCAGCACGTTCGGCTGCTGCCAGGCGATCAGCGCCAGCGCCAGGCGCGCACGCTCACCACCGGAGAAGCCATCGACCGGCTCGAATGCACGATCACCCGGGAAATTCCACTTGCCGAGAAAATCGCGGAACGACTGGTTCGGCGCATCCGGCGCGATCTCGCGGAAATGCTCCATCGGCGACTGGCCTTCGTGCAGCGACTCGACCGTGTGCTGTGCGAAGTAGCCGATCTTCAGGTCCGGATGGGCCATGCGCTCTCCGGCAATCGGTGCCAGCTCGCCCACCAGGGTCTTCACCAGGGTGGTCTTGCCGGCGCCGTTGGGGCCGAGCAGGCCGATACGCTGTCCCGCTTCCAGACCAAAGCCGACGTTGTGCAGGATCACGGCGTCCTGGCCATAGCCCGCCTCGACATGATTCAGGCGGATCAGCGAGAACGGCAGCTTGGCGGGCGGCGCGAACTCGATACGGAACTCGCGCTCGGCTCGCACGGCCTCGGTACCGGCCAGCTTGGCCAGACGCTTCATGCGGCTCTGCGCCTGCGCGGCCTTGCTGGCCTGCGCCTTGAAGCGGTCGATGAAGCTCTGCAGGTGGGCCCGCTCGGCCTGTTCCTTCTCGTGCGCGATCTGCTGCTGGCGCAGCTGCTCGGCACGTTGGCGCTCGAAATCGGTGTAGCCGCCCGGGTACAGCTTGGCGCCGCCCCCATGCAGGTGCAGGGTGTGGGTGGCGACGTTGTCGAGGAACTCGCGGTCATGCGAAATCAGCAGCAGCGTGCCGGGGTACTTCAGCAGCCACTGTTCCAGCCAGTACACCGCATCCAGATCGAGGTGGTTGGTCGGTTCGTCGAGCAGCAGCAGGTCGCTGGGCATCATCAGCGCGCGGGCCAGGTTCAGGCGCACGCGCCAGCCACCGGAGAAGGAGGACACCGCGCGGTGGTGGGTCTCGGCCGGGAATCCGAGGCCGTGCAGCAGCTTGCCGGCACGTGCTTCGGCGTCATAGGCGCCCATCTCGGCCATCCGGGTATGGGCATTGGCCACCGCCTCCCAGTCTTCACGGGCGGTCGCATCGGCCTCTTCGGCCAGCACGGCGGCCACTTCCGTATCGCCACCGAGCACGAAGCTCAACGCCGGATCCGGCAGCGACGGGGTTTCCTGGGCCACGCTGGCAATGCGGACCTTGCCGGGCAGGTCGACGTCGCCCTTGTCGGCCTCCAGTTCGCCCTTCACCGCCGCGAACAGGCTGGACTTGCCGGCACCGTTGCGGCCGACCACGCCCACCCGGTAACCGGCATGCAGGGTCAGGTCGACGTTGGACAACAGCAGCCGCTCGCCGCGGCGCAAGGCGAAATTACGAAGCGAAATCATCGGGGGAGGGGTCCATATAACCGGATGGAATGTGCTGGTAAGCACTGTTCCTGCGACGCAATTCTAGCGTTAACGAATACTTGACGCGCCCCGGGATGCGCAGCGGCTGGCGTTTGCTCTCTCCCATGTCCTCACCGCACGCGTCCCGGGCCCTCTCATGATGCTGCCCATCGCGGCTAAATGGTTGCTGCTGCAACGTTTTTTCCGATGGCCGGCATTTGACAGGCACTGAATATCCCGTTAATTCCTATTTTGCGCACCGCAACAACCGTCGTCCGCTTCACCTCGTGATGTCGATACCGGTGCCGTCCCCGCCAACCGGAGTTCCGTCCCGATGACCCGCAAGACCAGCCTGATCGCCGCCGCCGTCGCTGTCGCACTCGGTGGCTCTCCGTTCCTCGCCGCCGCCCAGCAGAGCGGTACTGCCGCCAACACACTGGACACCGTGATCGTCACCGGTACCCGCGTGGCCGACCGCACGGTCGCCGAATCGCAGTCCCCGATCGACATCATCACCCCCGAGGTTCTGCAGTCCACCGGCACCAGCGAACTGGCCACCGCGCTGTCGCGTGCCCTGCCCTCGCTGAACTTCCCGCGCCCGGCCCTGACCGACGGCACCAGCGGCGTGCGACCGGCGCAGCTGCGTGGCCTGTCACCGGACCAGGTGCTGGTGCTGGTCAACGGCAAGCGCCGCCACACCTCCGCCATGATCAACGTCAACGGCAGCATCGGCCGCGGCTCGTCGGCGGTGGACATCAATGCGATTCCGATCGCCGCCATCGAGCGCGTTGAAGTGCTGCGCGACGGCGCTTCGGCGCAGTACGGCTCGGACGCCATCGCCGGCGTCATCAACATCGTGCTCAAGGGCAGCGGCAGCGGCGGCAGCCTGGCCGTCGACTACGGCCAGTATTCGGCCGGCGATGGCAACAAGTACCAGCTCTCCGGCGATACCGGCGTGGAGTTCGGCAGCGGCCGTGGCCGCCTGCACGTGGCCGGGCAGATCAGCCAGCAGGATGAAAGCAACCGCGCCGGTCCTTACCAGGGCAGCACACCGAACACCGGCAATTTCCCTGGCATCGGCGAGACGACCTTCGTGGTCGGCGATCCGCGCGTGGATGCGACCGCCGCCTCGGCCAACGCCAGCTTCGACTTCAGCGACCGCGTTACCGGCTACGCCAGCGCGTTGCTCAGCAACCGCGACATCACCTCGTTCGCGTTCTACCGCTCGCGCAACCACAGTGGGCAGGGCGCCCTGCTGGCCCAGGTCTACCCCGACGGCTTCGTGCCGCAGATCAACCAGTACTCCAAGGACCGCTCGCTGGTGGCCGGCGTCAAGGGCAGCACCGACAGCGGCTGGACCTGGGACCTGAGCCTGAACCACGGCGAGAACACCCTGGATTTCCACACCCGCAACACCATCAACTACAGTCTGGGCACGGACAGCCCGAGCTCGTTCTACGACGGCACGTTGAAGTACCAGCAGGACATCTTCAATGCCGACCTGACCAAGTCGCTGGACTGGGGCCTGGCCTATCCGGTGACGCTGTCCTTCGGTGGTGAGTACCGCAAGGAGAAGTGGGACCAGAACCCGGGCGAGCTGAATTCGTACACCGGCAGCGGCGCACAGGGCTTCGCCGGCTTCACCCCGACCAATGAAGTGCATACCGACCGCCACAACTATGCGGTCTACGCCGGCCTGGAAGCGGACCTGACCGAGAAGTTCTCCGCCGGCCTCACCGGGCGCTACGAAGACTATTCGGACTTCGGTGACCGCTTCTCCGGCAAGCTATCGGCACGCTACGCGTTCACCGACAAGGTCGCGCTGCGGGCCACCGCGTCCAGTGGCTTCCGCGCGCCATCGCTGGGCCAGCAGGGCTACCAGGCGGTGACCAGCACCATCATCAACGGTGACTTCTTCGAACGCGGCACTTTCCCCACCACCAGCCCGGCCGCACAAGCGCTGGGCGCCTCGCCACTGAAGGCCGAGACCTCCACCAGCTACAGCCTGGGCCTGGTGCTGCAGCCGGTGGACCGCCTGTACGTGACCGTCGATGCATACCAGATCGACATTGACGATCGCATCGCGCTGTCCTCCAACATCACCACCACGCCGGCTGCCGCCGCGCTGCTGGGCGGGCTGGGCCTGCCGCAGGTGACGGCCTTCTCGTACTTCACCAACGCACTGGACACGCGCACGCGCGGCGTGGACTTCGTCTCCAGCTATACCGTGCCCTTCAGTGCCAGCAGCCTGGAGCTGACGGCGGCCTACAGCTACAACGAAACCGAAGTGAAGCGGGTGAACGGGTCGCCGTCGGTGTTCCCGACGCTGGGTATCTCGCAGTCGCTGATCGGCCGCGATGAGATCGGCCGCATCGAGGACAGCTATCCGCGCGACAAGGCGATCCTCAGCGGCACCTGGCGCTCGGATCATTGGGAGCTGGGCCTGGCAACCACACGCTACGGCAAGTTCACCGTGCGCAATTCGGCCACCGCGCTGCGTGACCAGACCTACGGTGATGCCTGGGTAGTGGATGCCTCGGCCAGCTACAAGCCGAGCAGCAACTGGACCCTGACCGTCGGCGCGGACAATCTGCTGGACAAGTATCCGGACCGGACGGCGGACCTGCAGAACTCGACCTTCGGCATGCTGCCGTACAGCAACTACTCGCCGTTCGGCTTCAACGGCGCGTATGTGTACGGGCGTATCCGGTACACCTGGTAAGCGGCACCGGTAACGCCGGGCCGCGCCCGGCGGCGCGGTGGAACCTGCATCCCTTCTGTTCCGGCAGAAGGGATCGGCCCTGTACTGCTCAAACCATCCGTTCCACCTGCCGGGTTTGCTGCATCTGGCCGCTTGGGTGAAAATCGGGACATCCCCCTCCCCGAACCCTGCGAGTGCCGATGCACCATGACACCGACCTGATCAACATCGTCGCCGTTGGCCTCGGGCTCGCCTTCATCTTCGGCGCGCTGGCCAACAAGCTGCGCTTGTCTCCCCTGGTCGGGTATCTGGTTGCTGGCATCTGCGTGGGGCCATTCACCCCGGGGTTCGTCGCCGACCAGGCGCTGGCCAACCAGCTGGCCGAACTGGGCGTGATGCTGCTGATGTTCGGCGTCGGCCTGCACTTCTCGCTGAAGGACCTGATGGCGGTCAAGGCCATCGCCATCCCGGGTGCCATCGGCCAGATCGCAGTGGCCACCCTGCTCGGCTGGGGCGTGGCGTGGTTGATGGGCTGGCCGACGCTGCATGGGGTGATCTTCGGCTTCTCGCTGGCCACCGCCAGTACCGTGGTCCTGCTGCGGGCGATGGAAGAGCGCCGCCTGCTGGAGACCATGCGCGGCAAGATCGCAGTGGGCTGGCTGATCGTGGAGGATCTGGCCTGCGTACTGGCACTGGTGATGATGCCGGTGCTCGCCGGCGTGTTCGGCCCCGATGCGGCCAAGGAAACCCACACCGTCGGCAGCGTGCTGGCCGATCTGGGCTGGACGTTCGTGCAGCTTGGCCTGTTCGTGGCCGTGATGCTGGTGGTCGGTCGGCGGGTCATTCCCTGGATCCTCGAACGCATCGCCGGCACCGGCTCGCGCGAGCTGTTCACCCTGTCAGTGCTGGCGATCGCACTGGGCGTGGCATTCGGTTCGGCCATGCTGTTCGGCGTGTCCTTCGCGCTGGGCGCGTTCTTCGCCGGGATGCTGCTCAACGAATCGGAACTGAGCCACAAGGCGGCGCATGATTCGCTGCCGCTGCGCGATGCGTTCGCGGTGCTGTTCTTCGTTTCGGTGGGCATGCTGTTCGACCCCAACATCGTCGTGCAGCATCCGTGGCAGGTACTGGCCACGGTGCTGATCATCATGTTCGGCAAGTCCGCCGCCGCCTTCTTCATCGTGCGTGCGTTCGGCCACCCGAGCAGCACCGCGCTGACCATCTCGGCCAGCCTGGCGCAGATCGGTGAGTTCGCCTTCATCATCGCCGGCCTCGGTGTCTCGCTGCAGATCCTGCCGAAGGAAGGACAGTCGCTGGTGCTGGCCGGTGCACTGGTGTCGATCATGCTCAATCCGCTGGTGTTCGGCCTGCTCGACCGCTGGCAGGCGAAGCAGGAGCAGCTGCCGCAGGCGCCGGAGCCGGAAGAAGCCACCGGGCCCTCGCGCGACCTGCATGACCACGCCATCGTGATCGGCTACGGCCGGGTTGGCAGCGAGCTGGCGCAGGTGCTGCGCGACCGCGGCGTACCGGTGCTGGTGATCGATGACAACAAGGACCATGTCGAGCGTGCACATGCCAGTGGCCTCGCGGCGATCCGTGGCAGCGCCGCGGCCGACCGGGTGCTGGCCGAGGCCCACCCGGAGCGCGCCAAGATCGCCGTCCTGGCCATTCCGCAGCCATTGGAAGCCGGCGAAGCGCTGGCCAAACTGCGCGCGATCAATCCCGAGCTGACCCTGCTGGCACGGGCACACAGCGATGCTGAAGTGAAGCACCTGCTGGAACATGGCGCCGATGGCACGGTGATGGCCGAGCGCGAGCTGGCCTATTCGCTGGCGGAGATGATCATGTCCACCCCGCCCTACCGGAATCTCGGCCAGCACAGCATTCCGGTGGTGTGAGGCAGGGCGGACGGCGTAGCGCCGGGCCACGCCCGGCGGCTGCCATGAAAAATCCCCGGTCGACCCGCATCGACCGGGGATAGGTAACACCAGTGCCACGCCTTGGAGAGGCAGCTCCACCGTAGCGCATCGCGGCGGCGGTGGTGATCGCCACTGGCGATTACGACCAAGCGCCTGGCTATCAGGCGCCGGCCAGCGCCTGCTGCAGGTCGGCCTGCAGGTCGCCGATGTGCTCGATGCCGATCGACAGCCGCACCGTGTCTTCGCTGACCCCGGCACGGGCCAGTTCATCGGCATCCAGCTGGCGATGGGTGGTGGATGCCGGATGGGTGGCCAGCGACTTGGCGTCACCCAGGTTGACCAGCCGCGTGAACAGCTTCAGTGCGTCCAGGAAGCGGGCACCGGCCTCACGTCCGCCAGGAAGGCCAAAGGTCAGCACGCCTGAGCCCTGCCCACGCAGGTAACGCTGTGCGCCCGCATGCTCAGGGTCATCCGGCAGGCCGGCATAGCGCACCCACGCCACCTTGGGATGCTGCTTCAGATACTGCGCCACGGCCAGCGCGTTGGCGTTGATCCGTTCCATGCGCAGGGCCAGGGTCTCGATGCCCTGGAGGATGAGAAACGCATTGAACGGCGACAGTGCCGCGCCGGTATTGCGCAGCGGTACCACCCGCGCACGGCCGATGTAGGCGGCCGGGCCGAGGGCGTCGGTGTAGACCACACCGTGATAGCTCGGGTCCGGCTGGTTGAGACGGGCGAAACGCTGTGGCTGCGCCGTCCAGTCGAAGCGGCCCGAATCGATGATCGCTCCCCCCAGACTGTTGCCATGGCCGCCGAGGTACTTGGTCAGCGAGTGCACCACGATATCCGCGCCATGCTCGAACGGGCGCAGCAGGAAAGGCGTGGCAACCGTGTTGTCGACAATCAAGGGCACGCCGGCGGCATGGGCGACTTCGGCAATCGCGGCGATGTCGGTGACATTCCCGCGTGGATTGCCGATCGACTCCACGAACACCGCCTTGGTACGGCTGTCGATGAGGGGAGCAAAGGCTGACGGATCGGCCGGGTCGGCGAACCGCGCCTGGATGCCGTACTGCGGCAGCGTATGCGCCAGCAGATTGAGGCTGCCGCCATACAGCGCACTGGCGGCGACGATGTTGTCGCCTGCTTCGGCGATGGTCTGGATCGCATAGGTGATCGCAGCCTGCCCGGATGCCAGCGCCAGCGCACCGATCCCGCCTTCCAGCGCGGCCAGACGTTGCTCCAGCACGTCGGTGGTGGGATTCATGATGCGGGTATAGATGTTGCCCTGCACCTTCAGATCGAACAGATCGGCGCCGTGCTGGGTGTCATCGAAGGCGTAGGCCACGGTCTGGTAGATGGGCACCGCCACTGCGCGCGTGGTCGGGTCGGGCCGGTAGCCGCCGTGCACGGCCAGGGTTTCCAGTTGCCACTGCGGATCACTCATCGCGTCAGGTTCCATCCGGGGAAACCTGCACGATAGGCGACCCCACCGCGCACGCTGAGAGCCGCTGGCGATGAGCCCGTAACCTGTGGTTATCAGGACCTGCCCGGCAGCCCGCAGGTTCCCGCCCCCATGGGCGGGAACCCGGCCGACATCAGGCCTTGGCGAACACCAGGTGACCGCCGTCGTTGCCGACCTCGATGGTGTCACCGTTGGCGAAGGCGCCCGACAGGATCTTCTGTGCCAGCGGATTCTCCAGCTGCGACTGGATCGCGCGCTTCAGCGGGCGTGCGCCGTATACCGGATCGAAGCCCACATTGCCCAGCAGGTCGAACGCGGCATCGGACACCACCAGCTTCAGGCCGCGCTCGGCCAGCCGCTTCTCCAGCCCGCGCATCTGGATGCGCGCGATCTGCTTGATCTGCTGCTTGTCCAGCGGGTGAAACACCACGATATCGTCGAGGCGGTTGATGAACTCCGGACGGAAGTGCGCCTGCACCACCCCCATCACTGCGGCCTTCATCTGCATGTAGGCCTCCGGGCTGTCGTCACCGCTCATGTCCTGGATCTGGTGCGAGCCCAGGTTCGAGGTCATCACGATGACGGTATTGCGGAAGTCCACCGTGCGGCCCTGGCCATCGGTCAGGCGGCCATCGTCCAGCACCTGCAGCAGGATGTTGAACACGTCCGGATGCGCCTTCTCGACCTCGTCGAGCAGGATCAGCGAGTACGGACGGCGACGCACGGCTTCGGTCAGGTAGCCCCCTTCCTCATAGCCGACGTAGCCCGGAGGTGCACCGATCAGGCGGGCGACGCTGTGCTTCTCCATGAACTCGCTCATGTCGATGCGGATCATCGCGTCGGCGCTGTCGAACAGGAATTCGGCCAGGGACTTGCACAGTTCGGTCTTGCCGACGCCGGTCGGGCCCAGGAACAGGAACGAGCCGGCAGGCCGGTTCGGGTCGGACAGGCCCGCGCGTGAGCGACGCACCGCGTCGGACACCACCTTGATCGCCTCTTCCTGGCCGACCACGCGGTTGTGCAGCACCTCTTCCATCCGCAACAGCTTGTCGCGCTCGCCTTCGAGCATCTTGTTCACCGGGATGCCGGTCCAGCGCGACACGACCTCGGCGATCTCCTCATCGGTCACCCGGTCCTGCACCAGCTTGAAGTCCTTGTGCTCGGCTTCCTGGGCAGCCGCCAGCTGCTTTTCCAGTTGGGGCAGCAGCCCATACTGGATCTCGCTCATCCTGGCGAAATCCTGCCGGCGCTGCGCGGCTTCCAGCTCCAGCTTGGCCTGCTCCACCTGCTCCTTGATCTTCGTTGCGCCCTGCAGCGCGGCCTTCTCCGACTTCCAGATTTCATTGAGGTCGGAGAATTCGCGCTCCAGCACCTCGATGTCATTCTCCAGATCGGCAAGGCGCTGCCGCGAGGCGTCGTCCTTCTCCTTCTTCAGCATTTCGCGCTGGATCTTAAGCTGGATCACGCGCCGCTCCAGCCGATCCAGTTCCTCGGGCTTGGAGTCGATCTCCATGCGCAGGCGCGAGGCGGCTTCGTCCATCAGATCGATGGCCTTGTCCGGCAGCTGGCGGTCGGTGATGTAGCGGTTGGACAGCGTGGCCGCAGCAACGATCGCCGGGTCGGTGATCTCAACGCCGTGGTGCAGGGCGTACTTCTCCTTCAGCCCACGCAGGATGGCAATGGTGTCCTCCACCGAAGGCTCGCCCACGAATACCTTCTGGAAGCGGCGTTCCAGTGCGGCATCCTTCTCGATGTACTTGCGGTACTCGTCCAGCGTGGTGGCACCGATGCAGTGCAGCTCGCCGCGCGCCAGCGCCGGCTTCAGCATGTTGCCGGCGTCCATCGCACCGTCGGCCTTGCCGGCCCCGACCATGGTGTGCAGCTCATCGATGAACAGGATGATCTGCCCTTCGTTCTTGGCCAGGTCGTTCAATACGCCCTTCAGTCGCTCCTCGAATTCACCGCGGAACTTGGCGCCGGCGATCAACGCGCCCATGTCCAGTGACAGCACGCGCTTGCCGCGCAGGCCCTCGGGCACTTCGTCGTTGATGATGCGCTGGGCCAGCCCTTCCACGATCGCGGTCTTGCCCACGCCGGGTTCGCCGATCAGCACGGGGTTGTTCTTGGTCCGGCGCTGCAGTACCTGGATGGTGCGGCGGATTTCCTCGTCACGGCCGATCACCGGGTCCAGCTTGCCGCTCTCGGCGCGCGCGGTCAGGTCGATGGTGTACTTCTCCAGCGCCTGGCGCTGCTCTTCGGCGTTCTCCGACTGCACGTTCTCGCCGCCGCGCAGCTTGTCGATCGCCGACTGCAGACGCGCCTTGTCGGCACCGGCGGCGCGCAGCGCCATGCCGAGCGTGCCGCCATCCTCCAGCGCCGCCAGCACGAACCACTCGCTGGCGATGAAGGCATCGCCGTGCTGCTGGGCCAGCTTGTCGGTGTGGTTGAGCAGGCGGTTGAGATCATTGCCGATCGACAGGTTGCCGGCCTGCCCGGACACCTTCGGCAGCGCGTCCAGCGCCTCGTCCAGGCGCTCGCGCAGCACCGGTACATTGACACCGGCCTGCGCCAGCAGCGGGCGCGTGCTGCCGCCCTGCTGGTCCAGCAGTGCGCTGAACACGTGGACCGGTTCGATCATGCTGTTGTCGCGGCCCACGGCCAACGACTGCGCGTCCGCCAGCGCCTGCTGGAAACGCGAAGTGAGCTTGTCCATCCGCATTGCGAATCCTCATCGGTCGTCAGTGCCGGCCCGTGCCGGCGATGCTGGAAAGATGCGGTTGCACCACCCGGTTTCAAGGGTGGCTGCGACTGCACCCCGGGGCCAGTCAGCCTGGGGCCAGCATGCCGGAGCGGGTGTGGTCGGCGCGTTGATCCGGATCAGTTACGCATGGCAGGCCGCGCCCACGATCGCTCAGCGCGTGATCGCGCTGCGGATCGCCCGGAGCTGCTGCTTGACCGCCCGCGATTGCGCCACATCCATGCGCAGCAGGGCCTTCTGGCCAATCGAGCGCGCCTGCAGATCCGGATCCACGAAGCGGTAGCGGCCCCGTTCATCGCGTTGAACGAGGGGCGCCTGCTGCGGCTCCGGGGTCTCCAGCAGATGGTCGATCACCGCCACCAGGCGATCATTGAAGTAGCCCTCTGGCCGCCCAAGATCGACATAGGCCTGCTGGATCAACGGGTAGAAGCGCTTGTACGCCGTAGCCGTTGCCGCCGGGTCCAGCGCGGTGAATGCCTGCACATAGGGCGCATAGCGCGCGGCGTTGCTGGCGGCGATGCGTTCCCCGCCCTCGCCCGGCTCGACCTGCAGGCTCCCCGGCAGAGGCCGCGCGGCCAATGCGGTCGGCGGAACACTGGGCTTGTCCAGATTGTCGACCTGGGTCACCAGGCGCTGGATCAGGTGATCGCGCAGCAGCAGGGTGAGCGGCCCCTCCCCCTGGAACAGCTGGCTCAATGCGCTCCAGGCCGCGATATCGCTGTCGGCCAGTTTCGGCAGCGCGGGATCGGCCGCGGCTTCGGTGTCCAGCGGATGCTGGATGGCGGGCGGCGCCGGTGCGGTTTCTGCGGCCGCCTTCGGTTGTGGCGGTGCGCCAGCACTGGCGGGGGGCGACTGCACCGGCACCGGGACACCGTCCGCCAGGCTCTTGAGCTGATCGCGGAACAGCCAACCGCCCGCGCCACCGATCACCACCACACCCAGCACCCAGGGCCATACCGCCTTTCCACTCTGCATGATGCAGTCCCTCGTTTTCCATCTGCATGGACAAGGTGTGACCCTCTCGATTCCCGAGGGTTCCCCGCGTGTTCCGCTGCCGTTGGGGTTGGCGCCGCACGCAGGGCACGCTCACGCCTGCTTTGCGCGCGCTGCGCGAGGCTGTGCATCTTGTCGTGGAGAGACCGTGTCATGCACTACGCATTGTACTACTGGACCGGCATCCAGGGACGTGGCGAATTCGTACGATTGGCCTTGGAAGACGCTGGCGCCGACTACATCGACATGGCGCGGATACATGGCGACGCCGTGATGCAGCCCTTTCTCGATGGCCACAGTGAGGGCGCGCAACCGTTCGCCCCCCCGTTCCTCAAGGCGGGGCGACAGGTCATCGCGCAGGTCGCAGCGATCCTGGATTTTCTCGGCCCGACCCTGGATCTGGTGCCGCAGGCCGCGGCGCGGCGCATGCAGGCGCTGCAGTTGCAGCTGACCATTGCCGACCTGGTGGCTGAAGTACACGACACCCACCATCCGATTGCCGCGTCGAAGTACTACGAGGAACAGAAGACCGAAGCCAACGCACGTGCGGCGTCATTGCGCAGCGAGCGGCTGCCGAAGTTCCTCGGCTATTTCGAGCAGGTGCTGGCGGCCAACGGTGGCCGCCATGCACTGCGCGAGCACTCCTACGTGGATCTGTCGCTGTTCCAGCTGATGAGCGGGCTGGACTACATGTTCCCGCGCCGGATGCAGGCACTCACGCCGCGCCTGCCCCTGCTGCGGGCACTGCAGGAGCGGGTGGCGAAGCGACCGAACATCGCTGCCTATCTCGCGTCGGAGCGGCGATTGGCGTTCAACACCAACGGCATCTTCCGCCACTACCCCGAGCTGGACGGAGAGCGGTAGCGCCGGGCCATGCCCGGCGTTCCCGGTCAATGATCGGCGCGATCACCCAGCGGCTTCACCGCCTGCTTCTGCAGCGACAACAGCCCCAGCAGCAGTGCCAGCGCCACGTAAGCCCCTGCAAACTGCCAGCTGATGGTACGCGCCAGGCCTTCAAGGTCCCACGGCAGGTAGATGCCGCCGCGCGGATCCACCGAGTGGATCAGGCCGAACAGGGTCAGCACAGTCGCCACCAGCAGGAAGCCGCAGGCACGGCGCAGACGGCCGTCAACCATCGCGGCCACGGCGGAAATCCACAGCATCGAGGTGATGATGAAGCCGTTGCCCAGAGTGAAGATCACGGCCAGTTCCGGCAGGCCGTGTCCATCGAGCTTGGTCAGCAGCTGCGGCAGCTGGTCCGGTGCGATCCAGCCCGGCGCTTTGATCGCCAGCAGGTAGGCCACCGAAGGCAGGAAGCCGAACACCATCGCTCCGGCGTGCTGTCGCGGTGTGGCCTGGAAGGCCTGGGTGGTGATGTCGATGGCGACGTACACGATGATCGGCGCCAGCACCGCCAGCGGCAGCCACTGCACCAGCCCGGAAATGATGCCCAGCATGCCGCCGATGCCGACGAACAGGCCCGTCAGCAGCGTGTACCCGCTGCGTGCGCCCATGTGCTTGTATGCAGGCTGGCCGATGTAGGGGGTGGTCTGCGCGACACCGCCGCAGACACCGGCCACCAGCGTGGCCACCGCTTCCACCAGCAGGATATCGCGGGTGCGGTAATCATCTCCGGCCGCGCGCGCGCTCTCGGACACGTTGATGCCACCGACCACCATCAGCAGGCCGAACGGCAACAGCAGCGGCAGGTAGGTCATTGCCGTGGGCAGGCCGTCCAGGAAGCCCAGCGTCGGCAGCGGCAGCACCACCTGCGGCGGCGTCCACGCCGGCACGTGGAAGCCGGGGGCCCCCAGTCCCGCCAGACCGAGGCCGTAGTACAGGACGGTGCCGAACACGAACGCCAGCAGCACACCGGGGCCACGCACCGGCAGCCGGCCCTTGGCGATCAGCACATACAGCAGCAAACCCAACGTGGTGAAGCCGACCAGTGGCGAACGCAGGGTTTCCAGCAACGGCAGCAGGCCCATCAGTACCAGTGCGATGCCGGCGATGGAGCCGAGCAACGCTGCACGCGGCAGCGCGCGGGTGACGGCTTCCCCGAAGAAGGAGAGCACCAGCTTGAGCGCGCCCATGATGACCAGCGCCGCCATGCCCAGCTGCCAGGTCGCAATGCCGGCGGCATGCGGGTCCATGCCCTGCTGCTTGAACGCGACGAACGCCGGACCGAGTACCAGCAACGCCATGCCGATGCTGGTGGGTGCATCCAGCCCCAGCGGCATCGCCGTGACGTCATCACGCCCTGTGCGTGCCGCCAACCGGCGCGCCATCAACGTGTACAGCAGATTGCCGATCAGCACGCCGAAGGCGGTACCGGGAAACATGCGGCCGAACACCACGTCGGCGGGAAACTGGAAGATGCCGACCAACGCCATGGCGATGAAGCCGAGGATGGAGAGGTTGTCGACGACCAGGCCGAAGAAGCCATTGAAGTCACCGGCGACGAACCAGCGACGCGGTGCGGCGGAAGCGGGAGCGGACATGGAAGGGGCGATGGGGGTGGGGAGCGCCGATGGTAGGCCCAGCGGGGCCGGCGCGCCAATTCCACGGTGGAATGATGGGTTCCAGCCAACGGCGGGGCCCCTCGTGGCCGGGCGCAAATCGCAGATCCCGGGCTGGCCCGTGCGGGTGGGCGGCGCGGGGGACGCCCTGTACCCACACCAGGGGGGTTTGGCCCGGCCTCCCAGCCCCGGACCCCCCCCCCCCCGGCCCCCCCCCCCGCCCGGCCCCTGACAGTTTCCCGCGTGTGCCAGCCACGGAAGAGAATCAAAAGATCAAAAGCAAAGGCAGGCTCTCGTTGTAGCGCCGAGCGCATGCTCGGCTGCCATACGCGAAGCCTCTGAGCCGAGCATGGCTCGGCTACAGAAGATCATCCCGATCACTCCTTCGTTCATCCACGCATGGCGTGGATCTACCGTGTCGACCAAGGTCGACACCCATCAGGCAACAGCCATGCCATTCCGACAGATCACAGGAATCTGTCGAAGGCGGGGTGGGTCCGGTTGCGGGGGTGTCCGCGGCATGGATGCCGCGGCCAAGCCCCCAAGGACGGGTTTACGGCGTCCCCCGCAACCTGACCCACCC
>NZ_JBDJOB010000026.1:0-47574 GCF_039674705.1 Stenotrophomonas sp. TWI169
CGCAGCTGGGAAGGACAGCGTTCGCGCCATCCGTTGGGTCGTGTGCTGGAACCGGTGCGTGCGCCGTGGGCGCGGTTGGCGGAAACGCTGCCGGATCTGGTGGAGGCACGCGGGTTACTTCCGCTCCAGCACCAGCAGCGGATCGATGCGGGTGTCGAACCAGTTCATGCCCCAGTGCAGGTGTGGGCCGGTGGCACGGCCGGTGGCGCCAACCGCGGCAATGACCTGGCCCTGCTCGACGCGATCACCGACCTTGACGTCGATGCGCGACAGATGCAGGAAGTTCGAGCTGACGCCGTAGCCATGGTCGATCAGCAGCGTGCCACCGGTCAGGTACAGGTCGGGGCCGGCAAAGGTGACCACCCCGGCGGCGGGTGCCTTCACCGGCGTGCCGGTCGGTACCGCGATGTCCATGCCGGAATGGCCGGCACCGGGCTGGCCGTTGTAGACGCGGGCATTGCCGAAGCGGCCGCTGATGCGGCCCTGCACCGGCCAGATGAAGGTCTGGGTGAAGTCGGTGCGGTCATCGTCGCGGGCACGCGCGGCGGTTACCTGTGCCTGCTCGCGCTTGATCCGTTCGGCAATGGCGGGCGGAGGATTGACCGTCTTCGGCGGTACACCGTTGACCCGTTCGGTCGGCCAGTCACGCGGCGTCACCGAGATGGTGGCCGTTTCGCTGCCGCCGTCCGGGCGCTGCACCTGCACGCGCAGCGGTCCCTTTTCATCACGGCCGATACCGAACACCACGCTGCCGTAACCGCTCACGCGCAGCGAGCGGCCGGCATACTGCACGCGGCTGCCGGCGGGAACCTTGCCGATCACCAGCGCGCCCTGCGACGCACTGGCAGGAAACACCACGCGGCTGTCGATCAGGCTGCCGATGCCATCCTGGGCCTGTGCCGCAGATACGGCCCAGAGGGGGGCGGCAACCAGCACCCCCAACATGAGGAACCCACGCATCAGCGGTCGTAGGTCAAGCGCTGGCCGGCCGGCTCGCCCACCAGCGTGCTGCCGTCCCACACCCGCTGGCCGTTGACCCAGGTGGAGGCGATGCGCGACCGGAAGGTCGTGCCTTCAAACGGCGACCAGCCGCACTTGGAGAGCACGTCCTCGCGCTTGACCGTGAACGGCACGTCTTCCACCAGCACGAGATCGGCGAAATAGCCTTCGCGCAGGAAGCCGCGCTGTTCCACGTCGAACAGCTGGGCCGGGGCATGCGCGAATTTCTGCACCACCTGCTCACGGGTCAGTTTGCCCTCGTGCACGCGCTCCAGTGCGGCCACCAGCGCGTACTGCACCAGCGGCAGGCCGGACGGCGCCTGCGCATAGGGCTTCTGCTTCTCCTCCCAGGTGTGCGGGGCATGGTCGGTGGCCAGCACGTCCAGCACGTCGTCGGCCAGCGCGGCGGTGATCGCCTCGCGGTCGGCCACGTCCTTGATGGCCGGATTGCACTTGATCAGGTTGCCCTTGGTGGCGTAATCCGGGCGGGCGAAGTGCAGGAAGTGCACGCAGGTTTCGGCGGTGATCTGCTTGCGGCTGCCATCGGCCCGGATCAGCGGGCCCTTCTCGAACAGTGCCAGTTCGTCGGCGGTGGAGATATGCAGGACGTGCAGGCGGGTGCCGTGCTTGCGTGCCAGCGACAGCGCCAGCCGCGTCGACTTGATGCAGGCTTCGCGCGAGCGGATGTCCGGGTGCATGTCCGGGGTCAGCGCGTCGCCGTATTTTTCCTGGAAGGCTTTCAGGTTGGCATCGATCATCGGCGTGTCTTCACAGTGCGTGATGATCGGGGTCGGACACTCGCGGAAGATCGCGTCCAGTGTTTCCGGGTTGTCCACCAGCATGTTGCCGGTGGACGCGCCCATGAACACTTTCACGCCCGGCGCCTTCTTCGGATCGAGCTGGCGGATGGCCTCAAGATTGTCGTTGCTGGCCCCGTGGTAGAAGCCGTAGTTGGCCCAGGCGCGGCCACGCGCCAGTTCGTACTTGGCTTCCAGGATGGTGGAGTCCAGCGTCGGCGGATTGGTGTTGGGCATGTCCATGAAGCTGGTCAGGCCACCGGCCACGGCCGCTGCCGATTCACTGGCGATATCGCCCTTGTGGGTCAGGCCCGGCTCGCGGAAGTGCACCTGGTCGTCGATCATGCCGGGCAACAGCCAGCGGCCGGCGGCGTCCACCACCTGGTCACCCTCGCGCGGCGCCAGCCCGGTGCCGATCTGCGCGATGCGACCGTTCTCGATGCGCAGGTCGCCATCGAAGGTGCGGCCTTCATTGACCATGCGGGCATTGGTGATGAGCGTGGAGGACATGTCAGTGTTTTCCTGTGCAACGGCATGAAGGGGTGTCGGTGCGTTCGGGCACGAGGTCGACACCGCCGGGGTGGAAGGGGTGGCAGCGGCCGAGCCGGCGCGCGGCCAGCCAGCTGCCGCGCAGCGGGCCATGCAGGGAGATGGCTTCCATCGCGTATTCAGAACAGCTGGGCACGAAACGGCAGCGTGGCCCCAGCAGGGGGCTGATGAAGCGCTTGTAGAAGCGCAGCAGGGCAATGAGCAGGCGCGAGATCACCCAGTCATCTTATGCCAGTTGGCATGAAGGCCGCATTTGTGCAGGATGGGCCGTTGGTCGCATGTCGCCGATGGCCTGCGACCGGTACCGGCACCTTCGGGTGCCGGCCAGGTTCCGTACCGCGCGAGGCGGTCCGTGTTCGTCGGACTGCCCCTTGGGGGCCTTGACTCCAGGACTGAATGGAGCGGGGCTGTCGAGGTTGCTGCTGCGGGTCGGGTAGGCTATAAAGGCCCGCTTTCCCGGGCCCCGGGGAATCCAA
Organism: Stenotrophomonas sp. TWI169; assembly: GCF_039674705.1. Taxonomy (NCBI): domain Bacteria; kingdom Pseudomonadati; phylum Pseudomonadota; class Gammaproteobacteria; order Lysobacterales; family Lysobacteraceae; genus Stenotrophomonas; species Stenotrophomonas sp. TWI169. The sequence goes on from NZ_JBDJOB010000026.1 coordinate 2,822, forward strand.
GGAAGAGCGTTTCGTGGCTGCTAAAAAAACTGCAAAGAAGGCCGCAAAGGCCGCCAAGAAAACCGCCAAGCCTGTTGTGAAGAAGTTGGCGGCAAAGCCCGTTGTCAAGAAGCCGGCGGCCAAGCCGGCGACGAAGGCAGCGTCCTCGCAACCGGCGGCCAGGAAGGCCACCGCGAAAAAAACGCCGGCCAAGGCAAGCAAAGCGGCCGTCAAGAAGGCCGCTGCGCCGGTCAAGGCCAAACCTGCTGCTGCCAGCAAGAAGGCGCCGGCAGTGAAAAAGGCCGCCAGCAAGGCGGTGCCGGTCAAGAAGGCTGCTGCCAAACCGGCTGCGAAGAAGCCGGCAGCGAAGCCGGCGCCGAAGGCGGCGGTGAAAAAGCCGGTTGCACCGCCAGCGGCAAAGAAGGCCGCGGCGCTCAAGCCGGCGGCCAAGCCTGCCGCTGTAAAGAAGGTCACCAAGAATATCGCCACGCCGGCTGCCAAGCCGGCAACGGCCCCCGTAGTGAAGTCCGCACCGAAGCCTGCCGCAACGCAGGCTCCGGCCAAGCCTGTCCCGGCCAAGACCGCGGCAGGTGCTGCAGCCAAACCGGCATCCAAGCCGGCCTCGGCCGCTGCATCTTCCGCATCGACCGCCCCGCAATCCAAGAATCCCGTGCCCGTTTCGAAATCGCCTGCCAAAACCGCCGTGAAATCCGATCCCGCTCCGAAGACCGTGTCGCGCCCTGTCGGCAAGGTCGCCGTGGCCGTCGCCGCCCGCTCGGCCGCGCCGGCCCCGCGCAGCAAGTACAAGGTTGTCGAGTACAAGACCGACGAGGCCACCGGCCGCCCGATCCTGCCGGCCGGTTACAAGCCGTCGTCGGAAGAGGAATACATGAGCCCGCTGCAGCAGGAGTACTTCCGCCAGCGCCTGCAGAACTGGCGCGCGGACCTGGTGGAGGAGTCCAAGCAGACCATCGAGAATCTGCGCGAGGAAGTGCGTGACATCGGCGACGAGGCCGAGCGTGCGACCCGTGAGACCGAGAACTCGCTGGAGCTGCGCACCCGCGACCGCTACCGCAAGCTGATCGGCAAGATCGACAGCACGCTCAAGCGCCTGGAAGCCGGTGATTACGGCTACTGCGTGGACACGGGTGAAGAGATCGGTCTGGAGCGCCTGGAAGCCCGTCTCACGGCCGAGCGCACCATCGACGCCCAGGAGCGTTGGGAACACCTGCAGAAGCAGCAGGGCGACTGATTCCCGGTCGTTGTCTCGTCATGCAGAAAACCCGGCCTTGGCCGGGTTTTTTGTTGGGTTCACGTTGGCTGTGTAGAGCAGCGCCTTCCGGGTATCAGGTGGAGCCCGCGGTTGGAGCCGGGCAGGACACGCTGCAAGTACATCCCTGTAAGCTCGGCCGCGGCATCCATGCCGCGGACGGTCCTGCCCGGCCCCACCCACAGGCTCTCGACACTTCCCTGCGTGCGCGGCCGATGTAGAGCCGAGCCCACGCTCGGCTCAGGCCGAAGCCGGAGGGCAAGGAATAGCAAAAGCAAAAGCAAAAGCAGCCAAGCATGGCTTGGCTCTACCAGGAGCGGTCATGCGTGCGCTCGCGGCTGTTGGGTCCGCCTTGTAGCGAGCCGAGCACCGCAGGGCACTGGCGCGCAGCGCCGGCTCGCGGATGGCGACGTGTTTCTTTGGTGACTTTCTTTGCACGAGCAAAGAAAGTTACACCCCGCCGCGGTCGCGGAAGAAGCCCGCCGGGCGCGGCCCGGCGCAACCGCTGCGTGGGCGCACGGAAATGCGCAGCCGAGCATGGGCTCGGCTCTACAGGTTCACTGCAGGTCGCGAAGATTCAACTTGCGCAGCGTCGGGTTCTTCCACGCGGTGATCCCGGCCACGCTCAGCACCGCGAAGCCCCCCAGCACCACTGCCGGTACCAGGCCCAGCAGCCGTGCCATCGTGCCGGCATAGAACGCGCCCAGTTCGTTGGACGAACTGATGAAGATGCCGTTGATCGACGATACCCGCCCACGCATTTCCTCGGGCGTCGCCAGCTGCAGGATGGTCGAGCGGACCACCACCGACACGCCATCGAAGGCGCCGTAGAACAGCAGGATCAGCGCCGACAGCCAGAAGTGCTGCGACAGCCCGAAACCGATCACGCACAGCCCGAAGCCCGCGACCGCAGACAACAGCACCCGGCCGGCGTTGCGGTGCAGGGGGTGCCGGGCAAGCCACAGGCCCACGCCGATCGAGCCCAGAGCGGGCGCAGCGCGCAGGATGCCCAGCCCTTCGGGGCCATGGTGCAGGATCTCATGCAGGAAGGCCGGCAGCATCGCCACCACACCGCCCAGCAGCACCGAGAACATGTCCAGCGCCATCGCGCCGACCATGATGCGGTTGCCGACCACGAAGCGGGCACCTTCGGCGATGCTCTGGAAGATCGGTGCTGCGGGGCCGCTGTGCACCGGTTCCTCCACCTTCAGCGTGGCCAGGCAGGCCACTGCCACCAGCGCGAAGGCCGTCGCCACGCCATAGGACAGCCCCTTGCCTCCCAGGCCGACCAGTACGCCGCCCAGCGCCGGACCCACCACCATGCCGGCCTGGAACACCACGGCGCCCAGTCCCGCACCGCGTGCGAACTGCTCGCGCGCCAGCACGCGGGCGAACAATGCATTGTAGATCGGCGAAAGAAAGGCACGGACCATGCCGGTCAGTGCGATCGCCGCATAGATCGGCCATACGCCGTGGAACGGCAGCCAGCCCATGGCGACGCTGGTCAGTACCAGTGCGGTGGCGATCAGGCCGGAGCAGGCGACCATTCCCAGCTTGCGCCGCGGTAGATGGTCGACCAGATAGCCGGCGAACGGGGCCACGCAGAAGAACGGCAGCACTTCGGCCAGACCGATCAGGCCCAGCGAGAACGGATTGCGGGTAACTTCGTAGATGTGCCAGCCGACGGTGACGGCCACCACCTGGTAGGACAACATGGCGAAGATGCGGTAGGCCAGCAGCTTGGCGAAGCCCGGCCGGGCCAGCAGGCCCAGCGCCGTGTCTTCGGCCGGGGCGGTCCCGCTCACGGGTGTCCGCGCTGCAGCTGGGCCTGCGCCGTCTCGCGGATGAAGGCCAGCATCGCTGCGACGCCGTTGCTGCGGGTCGGCGAAAGATGGCGGGCCAGGCCGATGTCCTGGATGTAGCTCGGCTGCGTGTCCAGGATTTCCTGTGCCGAGCGCCCGGAATAGACACGCAGGGCCAGGAAGATCAGGCCGGAGACGATCGCCGAATCACTGATGGCGTGGAAGCGCAGCGACTGCGCATTGCCTTCCGGAACGATCCAGACCATCGACTGGCAGCCGAGCAGGCGGTGTTCTTCGGTCTTCCACTCTTCGGGGAAGGCCGGCAGCTTGCGGCCGAGGTCGATCAGGTACTGGTAGCGCTCGGACCAGTCGCCGAAGAAGCCGAATTCCTCGGCGATGGCGGCCTGGGCCTCGGCGGTGGTGGGTTCAAGCGGGAACGGGGAGTCGATCACTGCAATCTCTTGGGTGGGGGCGTGGCGGGCGCGGATCAGCCGCGCTTGCGCGACCAGCGCACGCCCTGCGGGGTGTCTTCCAGCACGATGCCTTCGGCGGCCAGCTGGTCGCGGATGGCGTCGGAGCGGGCGAAGTCACGCGCCTTCTTGGCGGCGGCGCGTTCATCGATGAGGCCCTGGATGCGCGCATCCTCGCCATCATCGTGGGCAACGGTGCCGAACCACTGCGCCGGGTCGGCCTGCAGCAGGCCCAGCGCCAGACCCGCACCGAGCAGCTCGCCTTTCAGGCGCGCCTGTTCGGCCGGCTCGATGGCGCGGCGTGCTTCGGCGGCGATGCGCGCCAGTTCGGCCAGTGCCTGCGGCGTGTTGAGGTCGTCATCCAGGGTTGCCTCGATCGTGGCCGGGATCACCGCCACGGCCGGAACCGCGGCGAGCTCGCGCAGGGTGCCGTAGAGGCGGTCCAGCGTGCGCACCGACTGTTCGATCAGCGCGTCGGACCAGTCCAGCGGCTGCCGGTAGTGGGCCGACAGCAGGGCCAGGCGCAGCGCTTCCGGCGGGTGCTGGCGCACCAGGTCGTGCACGCGTTCGATGTTGCCCAGCGACTTGCTCATCTTGGCACCACCGAAATTGAGCATGCCGTTGTGCAGCCAGAAGCGGGCGAAGATCTTTCCGCCATGGGCGCATTCGCTCTGCGCGATTTCGTTCTCGTGGTGCGGGAACTGCAGGTCGACACCACCGGCATGGATGTCGATGGTCTCGCCCAGATGGGCGGCAGCCATCGCCGAGCATTCGATGTGCCAGCCGGGGCGGCCACGGCCCCACGGCGACGCCCAGCCCGGCAGGTCGTCGGTGGACGGCTTCCACAGCACGAAATCGCCTGGATCGCGCTTGTACGGCGCGACATCGACGCGGGCGCCGGCCAGCATTTCTTCCGGGTCGCGGCGGGAGAGCTTGCCGTAGCCATCGAAGCTGGCCACGGCGAACAGCACGTGGCCCTCGGCAGCATAGGCATGACCGTTGGCGATGAGCTGCTCGATCATGGTGATGATCTGCGGCATGTGCGCGGTCACTTCCGGTTCGATGTCCGGCGGCACCACGCCCAGCGCGGCCATGTCCTCGCGGTAGGCGGCGGCGAAACGGTCGGTGATGGTGCTGATCGGCACCCCCTGTTCGCGCGCGGCCGTGTTGATCTTGTCATCCACGTCGGTGATGTTGCGGGCGTAGCGAAGGGCGCCGAAACGCCGCCGCAGCAGGTCGGCCAGCACGCCGAACACCACCGGCCCACGGGCATTGCCGATGTGCACGTAGTTGTAGACCGTCGGGCCGCACACATACAGGGTCGGACAGGCCGGGTCGAGCGGAATGAACGGTTCGAGCTGGCGTGTCAGGTTGTTGTGCAGGCGCAGGGTCATGGGGGTGTGGCTGGGGGACAAGCCTGCGATTTTAGAACGTGTCGGCCCCCTTTGGGGCGACCGCCTGCCACCGGTGGACCCGGGGGCCACCCAGGTGGGGTGGGCAGGAGCGGCGCGGACGGGTAATGTTCAGCCCCTTGCGCTCGTCACTGCCTACACTATTGCCGTGTCCTTGCTCCCGTCGCCAATGAAATCCACCGCGTTGCTGACCCTGGCCTGGCTGTCGGCGTTGCCGGCCGTGGCTCTGGCCCAGGAGGGGGAGCCGCGCAACCGGGTGGTGATCGTGGAGAACGTGAAGTTCGACTACGCCCAGGTGCTGAACGTCGAGCCGGTGTTCCAGACCCTGCGCGCGACCCGGACCGAGGAGCACTGCGAGCCGGTGTCGACCCGGACCCTGGCCCCGGTGAATGTCACCGGCGAGGAGCCGACGGAGGACAAGGGCCGGATCAGCCGCTTCTGGGACTCGGTGCGCTCGATGTTCAAGCGCAGCGACGAGGAGGCGGTGGACGAGACCGCAGCCGAGGCGCCCACCGCGCCCACCGGTCCCACCAACAACGGGCCGATGCTGACCCGCGACTGCCGGATCGTTCCCGTCGGGCGCGAGTTCCGTCGGCCCATCGCGTACGACGTGGATTACGTCTACAGGGGCACCAAGTACCGCTCGCGCCTGCCGGAAGACCCTGGCAACCGGCTCAAGGTCCGGGTCTCGATCACGCCCTGGGTCGGCCCGGAGCAGGGCACGGCCAGCAATCCCTGATTCTGGGACCCCGGCCCCTTGCGCCGGCGCCGGCCGCGTGCAAAGATGCCCGGCCATGAAGCTCACCGACTTCCAGCACGACAGCAGCGCAGCCCGACAGGCGTCGGGTATGACCTCGCGTGCCCGTCGACCGGAACCCCACATTCTCGCTGGGTAACCGGAGCTTTTTGCTGTTCGTCCGATAGAAACCCAGCCCGCCGGCTGGGTTTTTTCGTTTCCGCTTCCTGAAAGCTTCAACTGCAACGATTTCACCCCACCTTTGGTTTCCGCATTTCCCTTCCACCGCGTCGAACCTGACGCCGCCACGCAAGGAAAGATGATGTCCCCCAAGCACTTCCTGAACACCCAGGACTGGAGCCGCAGCGAGCTTGATGCGCTGCTGACCCAGGCAGCGCTGTTCAAGCGCAACAAGCTCGGCGACCAGCTCAAGGGCAAGTCGATCGCGCTGGTGTTCTTCAATCCGTCGATGCGCACCCGCACCAGCTTCGAGCTGGGCGCGTTCCAGCTGGGTGCGCACGCGGTGGTGCTGCAACCGGGCAAGGATGCGTGGCCGATCGAGTTCAACCTCGGTACGGTGATGGACGGCGATACCGAAGAACATATCGCCGAAGTGGCCAAGGTGCTGGGCCGCTACTGCGACATCATCGCCGTGCGCGCGTTCCCGAAGTTCGTGGACTGGGCCTATGACCGCCAGGACATCGTGCTCAACAGCTTCGCCAGGTATTCGCCGGTGCCGGTGATCAACATGGAGACCATCACCCACCCGTGCCAGGAACTGGCTCACGTGATGGCGCTGCAGGAGCACTTCGGCACCCAGGACCTGCGCGGCAAGAAGTACGTGCTGACCTGGACCTATCATCCCAAGCCGCTGAATACCGCCGTGGCCAACTCGGCGCTGACCATCGCCACCCGCATGGGCATGGACGTGACCCTGCTGTGCCCGACCGCCGACTACATTCTCGACGACCGCTACATGGGCTGGGCCGAGCAGAACGTGGCCGAGAGCGGCGGTTCGCTGAAGATCAGCCATGACATCGACAGCGCCTACGCCGGTGCCGATGTGGTCTACGCCAAGAGCTGGGGCGCGCTGCCGTTCTTCGGCAACTGGGAGCCGGAAAAGCCGATCCGCGACCAGTTCAAGCACTTCATCGTCGACGAACGCAAGATGGCGCTGACCAACAACGGTGTCTTCAGCCACTGCCTGCCGCTGCGCCGCAACGTGAAGGCGACCGACGCGGTGATGGACTCGCCGCAGTGCATCGCCATCAACGAGGCCGAGAACCGCCTGCACGTACAGAAGGCGATCATGGCGGCGGTTGCCGGGCGCTGATTCTTTCCCATTCAAAAACCCCGCCGGGCATGGCCCGGCGCTACCAGGACATTACCCCCCATGAGCAACAAAGACGTCGTCCTCGCCTTCTCCGGTGGCCTCGATACCAGCTTCTGCGTGCCGTACCTGCAGGAGCGCGGCTACAACGTGCATACCGTGTTCGCCGACACCGGCGGCGTGGATGATGAAGAGCGTGATTTCATCGAGAAGCGTGCCGCCGAGCTGGGCGTGACCAGCCATGTCACCGTCAACGGTGGCCCGGCCATCTGGGAGGGCTTCGTCAAGCCGTTCGTGTGGGCGGGCGAGGGCTACCAGGGCCAGTACCCGCTGCTGGTCTCGGACCGCTACCTGATCGTCGATGCCGCGCTGAAGCGTGCCGCCGAGCTGGGCACCAACATCATCGCCCACGGCTGCACCGGCATGGGCAACGACCAGGTCCGCTTCGATCTGGCGGTGAAGGCGCTGGGCGACTACCAGATCATCGCGCCGATCCGCGAGATCCAGAAGGAGCACACCCAGACCCGCGCCTACGAACAGAAGTACCTGGAAGAGCGTGGTTTCGGCGTGCGCGCCAAGCAGCAGGCCTACACCATCAATGAGAACCTGCTGGGCGTGACCATGTCCGGTGGCGAGATCGACCGCTGGGAAGCTCCGGGCGAGGGCGCACGTGGCTGGTGCTCGCCGCGCAGTGAATGGCCGGAACAGGCGCTGACCGTCACCCTGAAGTTCGTCGAGGGCGAAGCGGTCGAGCTCGACGGCAAGGCATTGCCGGGCGACCAGATCCTGGCCCAGCTCAACAAGCTGTTCGCTCCGTACGGCGTGGGCCGTGGCGTGTACACCGGCGACACCGTGATCGGCCTGAAGGGCCGCATCGTGTTCGAGGCCCCTGGCCTGGTTTCGCTGCTGGCCGCCCACCGCGCGCTGGAAGACGCGGTGTTGACCAAGCAGCAGAACCGCTTCAAGCCGGACGTGGCGCGCAAGTGGGTGGAGCTGGTCTACGAAGGCTTCTATCACGACCCGCTGAAGACCGACATCGAAGCGTTCCTGAAGTCCTCGCAGGCCAAGGTCAACGGCGAAGTGGTACTGGAGACCCGTGGCGGGCGCGTGGACGCGGTGGCGGTGAAGTCGCCGCATCTGCTCAATACCAAGGGCGCCACCTATGCGCAGTCGGCCGACTGGGGCGTGGAAGAGGCGGAAGGCTTCATCAAGCTGTTCGGCATGAGCTCCACGCTGTACGCGCAGGTCAATCGCGGTTGACCGCGATTGCGCTGGGGCGCTCCAGCAGAGGCGATACGGTAGCGCCGGGCCATGCCCGGCGGAATTTCACAGGAACTGTTGATTCATGCTTGAACAGACACTCGATCACCTGCAGGCCCTGGTGTCCTTCGACACCCGCAACCCACCGCGCGCGATCAGCACCGCCGGCATCTTCGATTACCTGCGCGCCAACCTGCCGGGTTTCACCGTTGAAGTGATCGATCACGGGGCCGGTGCGGTCAGCCTGTATGCCGTGCGCGGCACACCGAAGTACCTGTTCAACGTGCATCTGGACACGGTGCCGGATTCGCCACACTGGACTGCCGACCCGCACGTGATGCGCCGCCTGGACGATCGTGTGGTCGGCCTGGGCGTGTGTGACATCAAGGGCGCTGCGGCGGCGCTGGTGGCTGCGGCCAATGCCAGTGACGGCGACGCCGCGTTCCTGTTCTCCAGCGACGAGGAAGCCAACGATCCACGCTGCATCGCCGCGTTCCTGGCCCGTGGCATTGCCTATGACGCGGTGCTGGTGGCCGAGCCGACCATGAGCGAGGCCGTGCTCGCGCACCGTGGCATCAGCTCGGTGCTGATGCAGTTCGCCGGCCGTGCGGGCCATGCGTCCGGCAGGCAGGATGCCGCCGCCAGTGCGCTGCACCAGGCGATGCGCTGGGGCAATCGGGCCCTGGATCATGTGGATTCCCTTGCATCTGCACGCTTCGGTGGCCTGACCGGCCTGCGTTTCAACATCGGGCGCGTCGAAGGCGGGATCAAGGCCAACATGATCGCACCGGCAGCCGAAGTGCGTTTCGGCTTCCGCCCCCTGCCCTCGATGGACATCGATGCGCTGCTGGCGACCTTCGCGGGTCTTGCCGAACCGGAAGCCGCGCTGTTCACCGAAACCTTCCGTGGCCCCAGCCTCCCGGCCGGTGACATCGCCGAAGCCGAGAACCGCCGTCTGCTGGCGCGTGACGTGGCCGATGCGCTGGAGCTGCCGATCGGCAACGCGGTGGACTTCTGGACCGAGGCCTCGCTGTTCTCCGCGGCAGGCTATACCACGCTGGTGTTCGGCCCCGGCGACATTGCCCAGGCCCACACGGCCGATGAGTTCGTGACGCTGGAGCAGCTGCAACGCTATACCGACGCCGTGCACCGCATCATCGGCGCCGGCGCCTGATCAACCCCACAACGCCGCCACGCCCCGGCATGGTGGAACTGCAACGCGGCGACCGCCGCCCGTGACGAAACCGAAATGTCTCCTGCCCTCCAGCCCCACCGCCAGACCCGCCAGACCATCGTGCGCCTGCTGTCCAGCATGGCCAGCGCGAAGGAGATCAGCCAGTACCTCAAGCGCTTCTCGCAGCTGGACGCCAAGCGCTTCGCCGTGGTCAAGGTCGGTGGCGCCGTGCTGCGCGACGATCTTGAAGCGCTGACTTCCTCGCTGTCCTTCCTGCAGGAAGTCGGGCTGACCCCGATCGTGCTGCACGGTGCCGGCCCTCAGCTGGACGCCGAGCTGTCTGCCGCCGGCATCGAGAAGCAGACCGTCAACGGCCTGCGCGTGACCTCGCCGGAAGCACTGGCGATCGTGCGCCGGGTGTTCCAGCAATCCAACCTGCGCCTGGTCGAAGCCCTGCAGCAGAATGGAGCGCGTGCCACCTCGATCACCGGTGGCGTGTTCGAGGCCGAGTACCTGGACGTGGACACCTACGGCCTGGTCGGTGAAGTGAAGAAGGTCAACCTGGCGCCGATCGAAGCCAGCCTGCGCGCCGGATCGATCCCGGTCATCACCAGCCTGGGTGAGACCGCTGGCGGACAGATCCTGAACGTCAATGCCGACTTTGCCGCCAACGAACTGGTGCAGGAACTGCAGCCGTACAAGATCATCTTCCTGACCGGTACCGGTGGCCTGCTGGACGAGGCGGGCAACGTCATCGATTCAATCAACCTGTCCACCGAGTACGACCACCTGATCGCACAGCCGTGGATCCACGGCGGCATGAAGGTCAAGATCGAACAGATCAAGGATCTGCTCGATCGCTTGCCGCTGGAATCGTCGGTGTCGATCACCCGCCCGGCCGATCTGGCCAAGGAACTGTTCACCCACAAGGGCTCAGGCACGCTGGTGCGCAAGGGCGAGAAGGTGCTGCGTGCGGCCACGTGGGACGAGTTGGATCTGCCACGCCTGAAGGGCCTGATCGAATCCAGCTTCGGCCGCACCCTGGTGCCGGACTACTTCCAGAAGACCAGGCTGCTGCGCGCGTACGTCAGCGAGAACTATCGGACGGCCGTCATCCTGACCAACGAGGCCGAAGGTGTCTATCTGGACAAGTTCGCCGTGCTCGATGATGCGCAGGGCGAGGGCCTGGGGCGTGCGGTCTGGAACGTGATGCTGGAGGAAACGCCTCAGCTGTTCTGGCGCTCGCGTCACGGCAATCCGATCAATCACTTCTACTACGCCGAATCCGACGGCTGCTACAAGCAGGACCAGTGGAAGGTGTTCTGGTTCGGTGCCGATGGCATCGACCGCATCCGCACCTATGTCGATCACTGCGCTGCACGCGCACCGAGCCTGCAGGGCTGAACGATGACCGTCACCGACACCTGGGCGACGGTGCCGACCCTGCGCGGCCAGCATGTGACGCTGCAGCCCTTGCAGCAGGGACACGTGGACGGCCTGCGTGCCGCGCTGGAAGGCAGCGGACTGGACCGGCTCTGGTACACCCAGGTGCCGGCGCCGGCACAGGCAGGCGCCTACGTACAGGCCGCACTGCAGGCGCAGGCGGAGGGCAGGGTGCTGCCCTTCGTCATCCGTGATGCCGCTGGCGACATCGTCGGCAGCACCCGCTTCTATGACCTGGATGCCGCCGTGCCCAGGCTCAGTCTCGGCTATACCTGGTATGCACCGCGCGCGCAGCGTACCGGTGCCAATACCGAGGCCAAGCTGTTGCTGCTGCAGCATGCCTTCGAAGTCATGGGCTGCATCAGCGTGGTGCTGGAAACCAGCTGGTTCAACACCACCTCGCGCACCGCCATCGCCCGCCTGGGGGCCAAGCAGGATGGCGTGCTGCGCAACCACAAGCGGCATGCCGACGGCACGCCGCGCGACACCGTCATCTTTTCCATCATCGATGCGGAATGGCAGGGCGTGAAGCGCCACCTGCAGTACCGTCTGGACAGCCACGCATGAACGATTCGATTTTCTCCCTGGGCATCATCGGTGCCCGCGGCCATACCGGTGCCGAACTGATCAAGCTCGTTGCCGCGCATCCGCGCCTGCGCCTGGCGTTCGTATCCTCGCGCGAACGTGCAGGGCAGCGCCTGTCTGACCATCACCCGGAAGTGCAGGGTGATCTGCGCTACGAGAACCTCGACGCCGACGCGGTGGCGGCCAAGGGCGTGGACGCGGTGATCCTGGCGCTGCCCAATGGCCTGGCCGCACCGTTCGTGGCCGCGCTTGAAAGCGCCCGGCCCGATACGGTGATCGTGGACCTGTCGGCCGATTACCGCTTCGACCACAGCTGGTACTACGGTCTGCCGGAGCTGACCCGCGGTCGCTACACCGGGCAGAAGCACATCAGCAATCCTGGCTGCTACGCCACCGCGATGCAGCTGGCGATCCATCCGCTGCTGGACCTGCTGGCCGGGCCCCCGCAGTGCTTCGGCGTGTCCGGCTACTCCGGTGCGGGCACCACGCCCTCCGACAAGAACAACGTCGAACTGCTGGCCGACAACCTGATGCCGTACGCGCTGACCAACCACGTGCACGAGCGCGAGGTGTCGGTGCAGCTGGGGGTGGCAGTGGAGTTCATGCCGCATGTGGCGCCCCATTTCCGCGGCATCACCCTGACCGCCAATCTGTGGTTGAACCGCGCACAGACGCGCGAGCAGATCGTCGAGCGTTTCCAGCAGGCCTATGCCGGCGAAGCACTCATCGAGGTGGTGGATGACGCGCCGTGGGTCAGCCGCATCGCCGGCCGCCACGGTGCCCAGATCGGTGGCTTCACCCTGGCCCCGGGTGGCAAGCGGGTGGTGGTGGTGGCGACGCTGGACAACCTGCTGAAGGGCGCGGCCACCCAGGCCATGCAGAATCTCAACCTTGCGCTGGGCATCGACGAACTGACGTCGATCCCGCACTGAACCCGCATCCGGAGCCCCCATGGCAGACCTTCTTTGGCAGAAACCCGGCGTCGCTGTCGACGCCCAGATCCAGACCTTCCTCGCCGGCGATGACGTGATCCTCGACCGTGAGTTCTTCCTGCATGACATCGCGGCCAGCGCCGCGCATGCACAGGGCCTGCAGCACATCGGCATCCTCGCCGCCAGCGAGCTGGAGGGCCTGCTGCGCGAGCTGGAGGTGCTGGCAGACGACTTCCGCGCAGGCCGTTTCGTGCTGGATACGCGCTATGAAGACGGTCACTCGGCGATCGAAGCGCGCCTGACCGAGCGGTTGGGTGATGCCGGCCGCAAGATCCACACCGGTCGCAGCCGCAATGACCAGATCCTGGTCGCCACGCGCCTGTGGCTGAAGGAAAAGCTGCAGCGCGTCGCCCAGCTCAGCGCCGAGGTGGCCAAGGTCGCGCTCGACCGCGCTCAGGCGGAAAAGGACCTGCCGTTGCCGGGCTATACGCACATCCAGCGAGCCGTCGTGTCCTCGGCGGGCATGTGGTGGGCCGGCTGGGCGGAAGCCTTCATCGACAATGCCATCCGTGCACGTGACACCCATGCGCTGGTCGATGCCAACCCGCTGGGTACCGCCGCCGGGTATGGCGTGAACCTGCCGCTGGACCGTGAACACACCACGGCTGCGCTCGGTTTCGCGCGCATGCAGGTATCACCGATCTACGCACAGCTGTCGCGCGGCAAGTTCGAGCTGGCCGCCCTGGAGGCGCTGGGTGGCGCTACCCTGGACCTGCGTCGCATCGCCTGGGACCTGTCGCTGTTCACCAGCGCCGAATTCGGCTTCGTCGCACTGCCGGCGCAGTACACCACCGGCAGCTCGATCATGCCGAACAAGCGCAACCCCGATGTGATCGAACTGATGCGTGCCACCCACGCCAGCGTTGCGGCGGCGCGCACCGAAATCGAACAGCTGCTGTCGCTGCCGTCCGGCTACCATCGTGATCTGCAGTCGTCCAAGGGGGCCATCTTCCACGGCTTCGGTCGCGGCCTGGCCGCGCTGGAACTGCTGCCGGCGCTGCTGGCCAATCTGGAATGGCGCGAGGACAGGCTGCGCGCGGCGATCGATTCCGGCATGTATGCCACCGACGTCGCGGTCGAGGCCGCCGTGGCCGGCGTGCCGTTCCGCGACGCCTACAAGGCCGCCGCGGCAGGTGCCGACAGCGCAGGGCAGGGACGCACGCCGGAGGGCAGCCTGGCCGCGCGTGTCTCGCCGGGTTCGGCATCGGACCTGCGCCTGGATGAGCTGCGCGCGCGCTGGCAGGCGCTGTCCTGATGGCGGGCACCGTCTATCTGGTCCTGGCCATGCGCCGGCCCGGCTTCAGTGCCACCGCTGTGCAGCCGCATCTGGATTTCCTCGATGGACTGCGTGCGCAGGGCCAACTGCAGCTCACCGGTGGTTTCGCCGACGGCAGCGGCGGTGCCTACGTGCTGTGCAACGTGGAGAGCCTCGCACAGGCGCAGGCCATCGTCGCCACGGATCCGCTGGTGACGATGCAGGCCTCCGAGCTGACCGTGCACGAATGGAATACCCGCTGAGAGCCCGGCCATGACCCCGCACGCCGCCCCCGTCGCTTCGCCGTTTCCCGAACAGGCGCTGCCGCCATGGCGACGTGCCGTCCTGAAGGTGGGCAGCAGCCTGCTCGCTGCCGATGGAGGCGGCCTGTCACCACGCCACGCGCTGGGCCTGGCCCAGTTCGCCTCGGCCAATGTGCTGGCCGGCCGCGAAGTGGTGATCGTCTCGTCCGGCGCGGTCGCCGCCGGCCGCGCGATCCTGCCGCGTGCCGATGCGCCGGGCGCTGCGATGGCCGCGCGGCAGGCACTGGCTGCGCTTGGCCAGGCGCAGCTGATCGGCCTGTGGCAGCGCTTCTTCGAGCGCCCGGTCGCGCAGGTGCTGCTGACCCACGACGACCTGCGCAACCGCCGCCGCTACCTCAACGCCCGCGCCACCCTCACCGAACTGCTGCGGCTGGGTGCGCTGCCGGTGGTGAACGAGAACGACACCGTCTCGGTGGATGAACTCAAGCTCGGCGACAACGACAACCTGGCCGCGACCGTGGCGGCGCTGGTCGATGCCGACGCATTGTTCATCGCCACCGACATCGATGGCCTGTACAGCGCCGATCCGCGCACCGTGGCCGACGCGAGGCCGCTGCACGATGTGCCGGAACTGGGCCCGGACGTGCTGGCGATGGCCGGCGGCGCCGGCTCGCGCGCGGGCACCGGGGGCATGCGTACCAAGCTGGAGGCCGCAGCCAAGGCCGGCCGGCTGGGTATCGAAACCTATCTGTTCAACGGCCGCAGCGGCGAGGTGGTGCGCGCGCTGGCGCAGGATCGCCTGTTCGGCACCCGGATCCATGCCGCACGCAGCCGTGAAGCGGCGCGCAAGCACTGGCTGCGCCATGCCCCCCTGGCCGATGGCGCGATCGTGATCGACGCCGGCGCGGCGCAGGCGATGCGCGAGAAGGGCGCTTCGCTGCTGCCCGGCGGCATCACCGGTGCCGACGGTGATTTCCGCCGGGGCGACATGGTGCAGGTGTGCTGGAACACCGCCGAAGGGCGGGTCTGCGTTGCCCGTGGTGTCAGCCAGTACGCGGCTGACGACGTGCGCCGCATCGCTGGCCGCCATTCGCGCGACATCCAGGCCGTACTGGGCTACAACTATGGGGGCAGCGTCGTCCATCGTGACGATCTGGTGCTGCCATGACCGGACCGCAGGACACCCCGATGAGTGACATCCAAGCACAGGCACGCGCCTGCCGTGACGCGGCCCAGGCGGTTGCAGGCCTCGACAGCGAAGCGCGGCGCGCGCTGCTGCAGGCCATGGCACAGGCACTGGAAGTGAATGCCGGCCAGATCCTGGCCGGCAATGCGCGCGACCTGGCCGCCGCGCGCGACAAGGGCGTCGGCAGTGCCATGCTGGACCGGCTGGCACTGGACCCGCCGCGTCTGCTGGCGATGGCCGACGCGGTGCGTGAGGTTGCCGCGTTGCCCGATCCAGTCGGGCAGGTGACCCGCGACGACGTCCGCCCCAATGGCATCCGCGTGCAGAAAGTGCGGGTGCCGCTGGGCGTGATCGCGATGATCTACGAGGCGCGCCCGAACGTGACCGCCGAAGCGGCCGCACTGTGCCTGAAGGCAGGCAACGGCGTGATCCTGCGTGGTGGCTCCGAGGCGATCCATTCCAATACCGCCATTGCCCAGGCATTGGCCGGTGCGTTGCAGGCCAACGGTGTTCCCCCCGCAGCGGTGACTGTACTGACCGACCTGCGGCGTGAGGCGATGCTGGAGCTGCTGCAGCTGCACGAGCTGATCGACCTGGCGATTCCGCGGGGCGGCGAAGGCCTGATCCGCTTTGTCGCCGAACACGCGCGCGTGCCGGTGATCAAGCACTACAAGGGCGTCTGCCATCTGTTCGTGGACGCCAGCGCCGATCTCGACCAGGCCGTCGGCCTGCTGGTCGATGGCAAGTGCAGCCGGCCGGCCGCATGCAATTCACTGGAGACGCTGCTGGTGCATCGGCGCGTGGCGGCGGAGTTCCTGCCGCGCGTGGCGCAGTCGCTTGGCGAACGGGGCGTACAACTGCGTGCGGATGCCCACGCGCGTCCGTTGCTGCCGGGCAGCACCGAGGCGACCGACGAGGACTACGCAGCCGAATTCCTCGATCTGGTGTTGGCCGTGCGCGTCGTCGATGATCTCGATGCGGCAATCGCGCATATCCGCCGCTACACCTCCGATCACACCGAAGTGATCGCGACCACCGATGCCGTCAATGCCGAGCGGTTCGTCAATGCGCTGCGCTCGGCGGTGGTGATGGTCAACGCGTCCTCGCGCTTTTCGGACGGCGGCCAGCTTGGGCTGGGCAGCGAGATCGGCATCTCCACCACGCGCCTGCATGCCTATGGTCCGATGGGGCTGGAGGCACTGACGGTCGAGCGCTTCGTGGTCCGCGGCGAGGGTCAGACGCGGGTCTGACCCGGCAGCCGCCAGGCCTGCGCCGGCGGCGAGCCGTTTACCAGAGGTCTTCCAGCTTTCGCGGCTTGCAGGCCACCCACGATGCGCACAGCATCAGCGTGGCGCAGCCGAACAGGAAGCCGAACGGCAGCGTCCAGCCGTTGCTGACGGTATGCAGCCAACCGACCAGGAACGGACCCAGGCAGCTGAAGCTGTAACCCACGCCCTGCATGAAGCCGGACAGCGCGGCGGAACCGGTCGGGGTACGCGTGCGCAGGTTGATCAGGGTCAGCGCCAGCGGGAAGGTCGAGGGGCCCACGCCGAGCAGGCAGGCCCACAGCAGCGGCGCCTTCATGGGGGCCAGCAGCAGGCCGGCAAAGGCGATCACGAATGACGAATAGCCGATCAGGACCAGCGGGAACGGATTCTGCAGGCGCACCGCCATCGACGGAATGACCAGCGACGGCAACAGGCCCAGCGCCGAGAACACCGCCACCATCACCCCACCGAACGCAGGTGTGGCGCCGGCTTCGACCACGATGCGCGGCAGCCAGGTGAACATCGAATAGGTCATCAGCGATGTCATGCCGAACATCAGCGTCATGCTCCAGCCCAACGAGGTGCGCCAGACCTTGCCGTGAGGCTGCGCGGTGGGATCGGCAACGTCGGCCTGCGGCTTCGGTGCGCGCCTGGCCAGTACCAGCCACGGCAGCGCGGCGGCCAATGCCAGCAATGCCCACATGCCCAGCGATACGCGCCAGCCGGCCGCGCTGGCCACCGGCACCGCCAGCAGTGCCGGCAGCATGGTGCCCAGCTGCAGCACGCTGATGTAGAGCGTGCTCATGGTGCCGACCTTATTGGCGAAGTAGCGCTTCACCAGCGGCGGCACCACCACGTTGCCGATGCCCATTCCAGCCAGCGCGACGACCGCGCCCAGCAGCAGGGTGCCGACGTTGCCGGCGCTGGAGCGCAGCAGCAGGCCTGCCGTGGCCAGGATCATCGCCAGCAGGGTGGTGCGCTCCAGGCCCAGGCGCCGGGCCACAGCCGGCGTGGCCACGCCGAACAGCGCGAACGAGGCGGTCGGCAGCATGCCCAGTACGCCGGTCATGGTGGTGCCGAATCCGAACTGCTGGCCCAGTACGTCCAGCAGCGGGGTGATCGAGGTGACGGCAGTGCGCAGGTTGACCGCCGCCAGCAGGATGGCGGCGAATGCCAGAACGCGGCCGTGCAGCAGCGACGGCGATTCGGGTGAGGAGGAGCTCATGGTGGTCCTTGCAGGTGTCGCACGCCGCCACAGTGGCGTGCAGCGCCGGCATCGGTCTACGCCGACGCGGCGGGTGGGGGAGTGGGCATCATTGTACGTGGCTGGCGGGCGGGGCGAGGTCCCGTCGGCGCAATCTGTCGCTATCGGCACTTTCCGGCACGCTGCGGCGCGCCTCTCCGGCGTCGCGTCCGGCGGGTCGCTGGACGGCAGACACAAAAAAACCCGGAGGACGATGGCGTCTTCCAGGCTTCTTGGTGACCACCGGAGTGGTCGGGGAGACAGGATTCGAACCTGCGACCTCTACGTCCCGAACGTAGCGCTCTACCAGACTGAGCTACACCCCGAAGGGAGCCGCCTATTCTAGCCATTCACCCCGATGGCGGCAAGGGGTGAACGCCGTTTCCTTCACGCTGCCGGGGGCAGCGGCTCTTCAGGGAACAAAAAAGCCTGGACGACTTCACCAGGCTTCAATGCGACCACCGAAGTGGTCGGGGAGACAGGATTCGAACCTGCGACCTCTACGTCCCGAACGTAGCGCTCTACCAGACTGAGCTACACCCCGAAGGAGCCGCCTAAGATACCGTGTGAAGGCCTGGGCGGCAAGGTTTTTTTACATTTCAGCGACGATTCTCTGTGTCGATGCGGTTCTGTTCGCGGGCTTCGAACCACATGCCGTTGAGGATGGCGACCGTCGAGGCGAGGCCGGCGCCGAGGATCCAGGCGAAATACCACATGTTCGGTTCTCCTTGGGAGGCAGGGGATCAGTAGGCGTTGGGGTTGCTGCCCATTTCATCGCTGGTGGTCTTGCCCTTGAGCACGCGGTACACCCAGGTGGTGTAAGCAAGGATGATCGGCAGGAACACCACCGTGGCCAGCAGCATGATCCACAGGGTCAGATGGCTGGACGAGGCATCCCACACGGTCAGGCTGGAGGTGGGCTGGCTGGAGGACGGCAGCAGGAACGGGAAGATCGCGAAGCCGACGGTCAGGATGATGCCGGCGATGGCTGCGCCGGAGGCGATGAAGGCCAGGCCGCCGCGACGGGCACGCAGCAGCACCGCGCTGGCGAGCAGGCCAAGCAGGCCGACCAGCGGCGCCAGCAGGGTCGCCGGCATGGTGCTGTAGTTGCGCATCCAGCCGCCGGCCGCGCCCAGCTCGGCGCTCTTCAGCAGCGGGTTGGTGGCGCCGTCGGTGATCACCTGCGAGGTGATCTGGTAGCCCGGCAGGCCGAAGGCCACCCAGGCTCCCCCCACCGCGAACAGTGCGAAGGCGATCAGCGCGGCAATGCTGCCAAAGCGTGCCGAGCGGTCAGCCACCGGGCCATCGGTCTTGATCACCAGCATCGCCGCACCGTGGGCCACCAGCATGGAAACACTGAGCAGGCCGGCCAGCAGCGCGAACGGCATCAGCAGCCCGAAGAACGAGCCGGTGTAGAAGATGCGCATGCTGTCATCGAAGTGGAACGGCACGCCCAGCAGGACGTTGCCCACCGCCACGCCCATGATCAGCGCAGGGATGAAGCCGCCGATGAACAGCGCCCAGTCCCAGGTGTTGCGCCAGCGCTCGCCCGGCATCTTGCTGCGGAACTTGAAGCCGACCGGGCGCAGGATCAGGGCAAACAGGATGACGAACATCGCCAGGTAGAAGCCTGAGAAGCTGACCGCGTACAGCGGCGGCCAGGCGGCGAAGATCGCACCGCCACCCAGGATCAGCCACACCTGGTTGCCTTCCCATACCGGGCCGATGGTGTTGATCACCAGCCGGCGCTCGGCGTCGGTGCGGGCCACGAAAGGCAGCAGCGTGCCCACTCCCAGGTCGAAACCATCCATCACCGCGAAGCCGATCAGCAGGATGCCGAGCAGCAGCCACCAGATCACGCGCAGCGTGGTGTAGTCCAGAAGAATGAAATCCATCTTGGTTTTCTCCTGCCTCAGGCCTGGCCGGCGGCCGGCGCTGCGGCATTGTGGGAAGCATGCGGGCGGGGCGACTGCAGCGACGGCAGCACCTCGTCCGGACCCTTGCGGATCGCCTTGAGCATCAGCTTGATCTCGACCACGATCAGTGCGGTGTAGATCGCGGTGAAGCCGGCCAGGGTCAGCACGATCTGGTGCAGGGCCAGGCCCGATGCCGCGTAGAACGTCGGCAGCACGCCATCAACCGCCCAGGGCTGACGGCCGTACTCGGCCACGAACCAGCCGCATTCGATCGCGATCCACGGTGCCGGCAGCGTCCACAGGGCCAGCGTGAGGAACCAGCGCTTGTCCTGGAAGTTGTTGCGGCACGAGTAGTAGAAGGCCAATGCGAAGAAGGCGATCAGATAGAAGCCCAGGCCCGCCATCACGCGGAAGGTCCAGAACAGCGGCATCACGCGCGGCACGGTATCCATTGCCGCCTGCGAGATCTGTTCGGGGGTGGCGTTGAGGATGTCCTCGCGGTAGCGCTTGAGCAGCAGCCCATGGCCCAGATCCTGCCAGTGGCGGTCGAACATCTCACGGGCTTCGACGTCGTTCTTGTTGGCGCGCAGGCGCTCCAGCGCACCGTAGGCGAGCTGGCCGCCGCGTACGCGGTGCTCGGCGCGCTCCACCAGTTCCAGGATGCCCGGGATCGGCTGGTCCAGCGAACGGGTGGCGATCAGGCCCATCAGGTATGGGATCTTCACCGCATAGTCGTTCTGGTGCGTCTGCTGGTTGGGAATGCCGAAGGCGGTGAAGTCCGCCGGGGCACGCTCGGTCTCCCACATCGCCTCGATCGCGGCCAGCTTCATCTTCTGGTGCTCGCTGGCGGCGTAGCCACTCTCATCGCCCAGCACCACCACCGACAGCGATGACAGCAGGCCGAACGCAGCGGCCACCGCGAACGAACGGCGGGCCAGGTCCTTGTGCTTGTTGCGCAGCAGGAACAGGGCACTGATCGACATCACGAACACCGCGCCGGTCACGTAGCCGGCGCTGACGGTATGCACGAACTTGGCCTGCGCCACCGGGTTGAACACCACGGCCATGAAATCGACCACTTCCATGCGCATGGTTTCCGGGTTGAACACCGCGCCGGTGGGGTTCTGCATCCAGCCGTTGGCGATCAGGATCCACACCGCCGACAGGTTGGTGCCCAGCGCCATCAGCCAGGTGACCGTCAGGTGCTTGACCTTGCTCAGGCGGTTCCAGCCGAAGAAGAACAGGCCGACGAAGGTGGCTTCCAGGAAGAAGGCCATCAGCCCTTCGATCGCCAGCGGCGCACCGAAGATGTCACCCACATAATGGCTGTAGTACGACCAGTTCATGCCGAACTGGAATTCCATGACGATGCCGGTGGCCACGCCCATGGCGAAGTTGATGCCGAACAGCACGCCCCAGAACAGGGTCATCCGGCGCCAGATCTCCTTGCCGGTCATCACGTAGACACTCTCCATGATGGCGACCATGAACGACAGGCCCAGGGTGAGTGGTACGAATAGGAAGTGGTACATCGCGGTCAGCGCGAATTGCAGCCGCGACAGTTCTACGACTGTCTGATCAATCATGGCCTGGCTACCTCGTTGGATAGTGCCGTTGCAGGTGGCGGGAAGGGTGGTCTACGACGTGAATGATGTGACCGACTACTTCAGACAGCCTTGATCCAGATCAATGTATGAACAGGTACGCGAAGAGATCGTATGCGGGCCCTGTGAAAACTGCGACCCCTGGCCGCAGGGGGAGGCTGTTGCCTGTGCCTACAATGCCATCCATCCTCCACTCCCTGTGAAGACCCTTTGAGCGCTGCCGAACCGACCGTCCTTTCGCCGGAAGCCGAGACGAACCGGCAGCGGCGTGCCCGCACCGCGTGGCTGGCCGACCTTGCGCGGGGGGCACGGGGCCGCCAGCGCCTGGCGGCCGTATGCATCAGCCTGTCCGGCGCGCTGCTGATCGGCCAGGCCGCCGCCATCGCCTGGCTGGTGCAGCAGGTTCTGGTGGAGCAGGCGCCGCTGTCCTCGGGCCTGCCGGTGCTGGCCGCACTGGCGCTGATCCTGTTGCTGCGCACGGCATTGGGCAGCGCGACCCAAGCTGCCGCCGGCGATGTTGCCGACACTGCCCGCCTGGCCCTACGCGAGCGCGTGTTCGCGCGCCTGCTCGGCCACGGGCCGCTGTGGCTGCGGCAGCGCCGCACCGGCGAGCTGGGCGAGCTGCTGCTGCATCACGGTGATGCGATCGAGAATTATTACAGCGGTTTCCTGCCGGTGCGCACTGAAGTGGTGGTGGTGCCCGTGCTGATCCTGGCCGCGGTAGCCTGGGTGGATTGGGGGGTGGCGCTGATCCTGCTGTTCACGGCGCCGCTGGTGCCGTTCTTCATGATGCTGGTGGGGTGGGGCGCCGAAGCGGCAGGTCGCGCGCAGCTGGGTGAGCTGGCGCGCATGAGCGGCCATTTCGCCGACCGCATCAAGGGCCTGGGCCTGCTGCGCGTGTACGGACGGGGCGAGGCCGAGCTGGCGGGAATAGAAGCCGCTGCCGAGGGCGTGCGGCTGCGCACGATGAAAGTGCTGCGGATCGCGTTCCTGTCGTCCACGGTGCTGGAGTTCTTCGCTTCCGTCAGCGTGGCGATGGTTGCGCTGTACCTGGGCTTGAGCTATCTGGGCATGATGTCGCTGCATGCGGCCGTGCCGACGTTGGGCGCAGGCCTGTTCTGCCTGCTGCTGGCACCGGAATTCTACGCGCCGCTGCGACGGCTGGCCGCGCATTATCACGATCGTGCCAACGCGCTGGCCGCGGCAGCCGAAGTGGAGCGCCTGCTGCAGTCGTTGCCGGATGAGCAGGGACTGATCGAGAACGAGGTCGTGCCGCTGGCAGTGGAGCCGGCCGAGGCCGCACTGCCGCCGCTGCAGGCACAGGGCCTGGTGCTGCGCCCGCTGGGCGCGTCGCAGGATGTGCTGCAGGGCGTGGATGTGCTGCTGGAACCAGGCCAGCGGCTGGCACTGGTAGGTGCCAGCGGCAGCGGCAAGAGCACGCTGTTGGAGGCGCTGGCCGGCTGGCTGCCGCCGCGCGCGGGCAGGCTGATGCTGCGCCCCGGCGTGCAGGTGGCCTATGCCAGCCAGCGCCCCTATCTGTTCCACGGCAGCATCGCCGACAACCTGCGGCTGGCCGATCCTGGCGCCAGTGATGCACGATTGCGCGCGGTGGCCGAGGCAGCGCAGGTGCTCACGTTCGCGCAGGGGCTGCCGCAGGGGCTGGACACGATCATCGGTGAACGCGGCTTCGGCCTGTCCGGGGGCGAGGCACGACGCATCGGCCTGGCCCGCCTGCTGCTGCGCGATCCGCAGGTGCTGTTGCTGGATGAGCCGACCGCCTTCCTCGATGCAGATACCGAGGCCGCGCTGCTGCGCAGTCTTGCCGCCTACGCGCGCGGTCGCAGCGTGGTGGTTGCCACCCACAGCCCGGCCGTGATCGCCTGGGCTGATCGCTGCCTGCTGCTGCCGGAAGGACGTCTCGTCGAGCCGGCGCAGGCGGTGCACGCATGAGCCGCTCGCCCGACACGCTGCGTGCGGTGTTCCTGCAGCAGCGGCCGCGTCTGCTGCTGACCATGCTGCTGCTGTGGACCACGATGCTGGCAGGCACCGCCCTGCTTGGCCTGTCCGGTGGCTTCCTCACCGCAGCGGCGCTGGCCGGTGCCGCCGGTCTCGGCCAGGGCTTCAACTTCTTTTCGCCTTCGGCCGGCATCCGTGGCCTGACCATGGCACGCATCGTTTCCCGCTATTTCGAGAAGCTGGTTGGCCACGATGCCACGTTGCGCATCGCCCGCGACCTGCGGGTATGGTTCTTCCGGCGCGCCCTGCCACTGGCGCCCGCGCGGCTGGGTGCCACCCGCACCGGCGAGCTGCTCGCGCGCCTGCTCGGTGATATCGGTGAAGTGGACGGCCTGCTGGTCCGCGCGCTGGGCCCGCTGGTCGCGCTGGGTGCCCTGTCGATGGTGGCCGTGCTGTCGGCGGCGATGATCCTGCCGTCCGCAGCGGTGCTGCTGGCGGTGCTGGCCGCGCTGATTGCCTTCGGTGTGCCGTGGCTGGGCGTGCGTGGCCGCGATGGCGAGGAAGCGGATCGCGCCGCGCATCGAGCCGCGCTGCGCACTGCCGCGTTTGAAGGACTGGAAGGCGCGGGTGATCTGGCGGCGCTGCATGCCGATGCGGCGTGGCAGCTGAAGGTGCGGGTGGCCGCCAAGCAGTTGGCCGCGCGTGATCGCCGTCGCCGCTGGCGCCTGATCGCCGCGTCGACACTGCACGGCAGCGTGGCCGGACTTGGCCTGGTCGCCATGCTGGCACTGGCCCTGCATGCGGCCGAGCAACAGCGCATCGCCGCTGAAATGGCAGCCGGACTGGTGTTCCTGACGGTGGCGCTGATCGAGCTGTGGGCGGGGATGGGCCTGGCATGGCAGTCGTTGCAGTCCGGTCGCATCTCGGCCGATCGCCTGCAGTCCATCGTCGAGCAGCCGCCGGCCGTGGACGAACCGCTGGCACCGCAGCCGGTTCCGGTGCACGCACGCGTGCACTGGGATGACGTCCACTTCCAGTGGCCGGGGGCGGTACGCCCGGTGCTGCGCGGGCTGCAGCTGACGTTGGCGCCCGGCGAGCGCATCGCCATCCGTGGCGACAGTGGCTGCGGCAAGACCACGTTGTCCAGCCTGCTGCTGCGCCTGTGGGATCCGCAGCAGGGCCGGCTGACCTATGGCGGGCGGGACCTGCGTGATTTCGCCCAGGCCGATTGGCATCGGCAGCTGGCCTGGCTGCCGCAGAACGCCCCGGTGTTCGCCGGCAGCGTGGCGGAGAACCTGCGCCTGGGGGATCCTGATGCCGACGATGCTGCACTGTGGGCGGTGTTGCACAGGGTGCGGCTGGGCGAGTGGGCCGAGCGCAATGGTGGCCTGCTGGCCTGGGTTGGCGAGAACGGTGCGACGATGTCCGCGGGTCAGGCGCGACGCCTGGCGCTGGCCCGCGCGCTGTTGCGCAACGCGCCGATCCTGTTGCTGGACGAACCGACCGAAGGCCTGGACGTGGACACGGCCCATGCGCTGCTGCAGGATCTGGCCGGCCTGCTGGACGGTCGCAGCCTGTTGATGATCACCCATGACGACCTGCCCGATGGCGTGGTCGACGCGCAGTACCGGTTGCGCGATGGCGTGCTGATCCGCGAGGCGTGAGCGGCGCGCCTCATCAGGAAAATTCGCGCAGCATCACGGCGATCGAGGCCACATTGGCCAGCACGCACAACCCGAACACCCACTGGAATGCGGCTTTGCGATGCTTGTGGCGGAACGTCGCCTGGCCCAGCAATGCGCCGGGCCAGCCGCCGGCGAAGGCCAGCAGCTGGAGTGTCCGTTCCGGAATGCGCCGGTGGTTGCGTTGTGCGGCGCGCTTGTCATGGCCATACAGGCCAAACGACACGGCACTGGCCAGCAGGCACCAGCCGCCCAGCCACAGGGGCAGAACGCCGCTGATCGTCAGTGCGATCAGCGCGCCGAAGGCGGCCAGCGCGAGATGACGCCGCCATCCCACTAGAGCGTGTCGAGGAAGCTGCGAACAGCCGGGCCGAACCGATCGAAATCGACCAGGAAGGCATCATGGCCCTGCGGCGAGTCCAGTCCGATGAAGCGTGCATCGGCGCCACCGGCGCGCAGGCCGTCGGCCACCTGCTGCTGCTGCTGCACCGGGAACAGGATGTCGGTGTTGGCACCGATGGCCAGCGCCTTGTCCACACGGATCCTGGCCAGTCCGGCCATGACATCGCCATCGGCATACTCGGCCAGGTCGAACCAGTCCATCGAGCGGCTCAGGTACAGATAGCAGTTCGGATCGAAGAAGCGCACGAAGCGGCGTGCGTGGCCTTCGAGATAACTTTCGACCTGGAACTCCAGGCCGAACGGATCGTCGTCGGCCTGGTCCGAATCCAGGCGCACGCGACCGAAGCGGCCGTCCCATTCCAGCGCCGAGCGGTAGGTGATCACCCCCAGCTTGCGCGCCATGCGCATGCCGGATTCCGGGTAGTGGTTATCGTCGTAGTGGCCACTGTTCCAGCGTGGATCGAGACGGATCGCCTCCCGCTGCAGCGATCGGATCGCGATGGAGAACGGCAGCGCCTGCGCACTGCCGGAAATGTTGATGTGGCTGCGCGCGATTCCCGGATGCAGCATCAGCACCGCCAGCGCGGTCATGCCGCCCATCGAGTTGCCGATCACGCAGGCCAGCCGTTCGATACCCAGCGCACGCACCACCTCGACGGCGGCGCGTGCGCCGTCTTCGATCGACAGTTCGGGGAAGCCGAGCCGGTACGGTTCGCCGGTCGCCGGATTGATCGATGCCGGTCCTGTCGAGCCCTTGCAGCTGCCCAGCGAGTTCACGCAGACCACGAACCAGCGGTCGGTATCGATCGGCTTGCCCGGCCCGAGCATCGCCTCCCACCAGCCCGGTGCGGGATTGCCTGCGTTGCCGGCGGCATGCGCGTCCGGCGACAGGCCGGTGACGATCAGGATCGCGTTGCCCCCATCGGCAGCCAGCGTGCCCCAGGTCTCGTAGGCCACGCGCGCACCGTGCAGGGCGCCGCCGCGCTTGAACGGGAAGGGCGAAGGCAGGGCATGGAAGCGGGTGCCGGGCGGAATGAATTCGGTCATGCGGGCATTCTAGCGGGGCGGCATGTGGAGCTGGCGACACGCTGGTTTCCATCAGCGGGCGAATGTCGCACGCCAACCCTCTGTGGGGCATGGCCCGGCGCTACCGATGGCAAGCGCGCAGGTAGCGCCGGGCCGTGCCCGGCGAGCGCAGCGGTGCGGTGTTACGGAAACCGCAGTTCCACCACGCCCTCATGCGGCAGGGTCACCTTTACCGGGAGGCTCTGCAGGTCACCGTCGCCGCGATTGGCACTGCCACTGCGCGAGATCCGCGCCAGCACTTCCACCTCGCGATGCGCTGACAGGGGCGCGGTGGGCATCGGACTGTCGCCGTCGCCAAGTCCGACCGTGCCGGGAAAACCAGCCAGAGGCAGCTTGCGCACCGCGACCGGCATCGGCGGGCCGCCGACCGCACGCGCCAGCACGAAGATCTGCGCGCCCGCCGGCCATTGCGCATGCTGCACGGAGACGGGCAGCTGCACACGCACCTGCAGCAGTGCAGGCGAGGTCGCCGGGGCTGGCTCATGTGCCTGTGCGGCCGCTTCGCGGGCAATGGCGATCTGTGCCTGCAGCGCCTGCGCGGCACCCGGTTCCAGGTGCGGCAGCAGGCCGCTCCAGACATCGGCGGCTTCGCTGTTGCGGCCGCGCTGGCGCAGGGCGATGCCGAGCAGCCAGCTGGCCCGTTCGGCATCGGGCGCCAGCGTGCGCGCCCGCTGCAGCCACGATACGGCGGTGTCGTCGAACTGCTTTCCGGCATCGGCCTGGGCGCGCGCCTGCGCCGCCTCCACCAGCACGCCCGGGTCGTCCGGTGCCAGTGCTACCGCGCGCGCGAAGGCTTCGGCAGCCGCGGCGGCGTTGCCCAGTTCGCTCTGCGAGCGGCCGAGCAGGGCCCAGCCATCGGCACGTTGTGGATCGCGCTGCAGCGCGCCCTGCAGGGCCTGCACGCCCTCGCGCAGGGTCGCCACCGATGGCGCCGGCTGCACCCGTGCCGCCTGCGGGTTCCCCACCAGCTGGTACAGGCAAGCGCCGGCGATGCCCACGGCAGCCACGGCGACGAGGAAGCCGGTGCGGCCTTGCCGCCGCAGCGGCCACAACACCAGCAGCGCAGTGAGCGCAGCGCTGGCGGCAGCCGCGAAAAGCAGCCAATCGTTCACCAGTCCTCTCCCACGTCGGCCGATGTCGGCGGTGCGGCGGCCACGGTACGGGCACGACGGCGGACGATGCCCACCACCACCAGCGCGCCGGCGCCCAGTACCAGCAGCGGACCACCCCACAGCAACCAGGTGCCCGGCTGCAGTGGGGGCTGGTAAAGCACGAAGTCGCCATAGCGGGCGACGAGGAAGCGCTTGATCTGCGTATCGTCATGGCCCTGCTGCATCAGCTGCAGTACCTCCCGGCGCAGGTCCTGGGCGATCTGGGCGTTGGAATCGGCCAGCGACTGGTTCTGGCACTGCACGCAGCGCAGCTGCGCGGCGAGGTCGTGGAAACGACGCTCCTCCGCTGCATCACGGAACTGCAGCGGCTTTGGGTCATGCAGTGGTTGCTGCGCCAGGCCGGGCAACGACCCGGCCAGCAGCAGTACCAGCAGCCCGCGCAGGCCGCTACGGAGCAACGCGCTGCGAACCGGCCGCATCGTTCTGAGCCTTCTCGATCTTCTCCAGCGCCGGGATCAGCTTCTCGTCGACCACCTTCTGCGTCATCGCTCCGCTGTACTTCCAGCGCACGATGCCGCTGCCGTCGACGAGGAAGGTCTCCGGCGCGGCCGTTACGCCCCAGTCGATCGCGGTACGGCCTTCGATGTCGCTGAGCACGACCATGAACGGATTGCCCAGCTGTTCCAGCCAGTGCAGGGCATCGGTGGGGTCGTCTTTCCAGTTGTAGCCGATCACGCGCACGCGCTTGCTCTCGGCGAAACGGGTGAGTACCGGGTGTTCCTCGCGGCAGGCCGCGCACCAGCTGCCCCAGACGTTCAGCAGATAGGGCGCACCGCGCAGTTCTTCGCTGCGCACGATCATCTGCGGATCGTGCAGCACCGGCAGCGCGAAGGCGGGGGCGGGCTTGTCGATGAGGGCCGAAGGCAGCACGTCGCGCTGCGGGTCGCCCGACTTCATCACGCCGTAGATCATCAACCCGAGCAGGCCGAAGAAGAACAGCACGCCGATAACGATGGCGACCGGCGGCAGCGGGCGGGAGGGGCGCGGGGCGGGGGACTCGGACATGGAAACTCCTACGGACGACGGAAGCGGCGGTCAGCGGCGGTGATGAATCCACCCAGGGCCATCAGCAGCGCGCCCAGCCAGATCCAGCGCACGAACGGTTTGATGTGGACGCGGACCGCCCATGCATTGTTGCCCAGCGGCTCACCCAATGCCACGTAGACATCACCGCCGATGCGCGCATCGATGCCGGCCTCGGTCATCACCTGGCCACCGCTGGCGTACTGCCGCTTCTCCGGATGCAGCAGGGCCAGTTCGCGGCCGTCGCGGAACACCCGCAGATGACCGCGGTCGGCAATGAAGTTGGGGCCCTCACGGTGATCCACGCCTTCGAAGCGCACTTCGTGACCGCCGACCACGATCTGCTGGCCCGGTGCCAGCGCCACTTCGCGCTGCACGTTCAGCGCTTCCACCAGCAACGCGCCCGCCAGAAACACGGCGACGCCGGCATGGGCAACGATCATGCCGAGCATTTCGGCAGTAAAGCGGCCATTGCCACGCAACCGCTGCCAGACGAAGCGGGCGGTGCCCAGCGCGACCCAGGCTGCCGCGGCGACGCCGATGCCGGCTTTCCATCCGTTCTGCGGCGCCTGCCACCAGGCCAGCGCACCGAGCAGTACCGCCAGGCCGAACCAGGGGGCGAGCAGGGCCATCGCGCGCGAAGGCTGGTCGCGCTGCCATTTCACCAGCGGGCCGAAGGGCAGCAGCAGCACCAACGGCGCCATCAACAGCAGGAACAGGCTGCCGAAGTAGGGTGGGCCGACCGAAATCTTGCCCAGCGCCAGCGCATCGGCCAGCAGCGGGTACAGCGTGCCGAGCAGGACCATCGCGCAGGCGGTGGCCAGCAGCAGGTTGTTGGCCAGCAGCAGCGTTTCGCGCGAGGTTGCGGTGAAGCCGCGGCGGGCATCATCGGCGTCGATGCTCAGCTGGCCCGCGCGCAGCGCGTACAGCAGCAGGCTTCCACCCACCAGCAGTGACAGGAACACGAGGATGAACAGGCCCCGCGAAGGATCGGCGGCGAACGAGTGCACGCTGGTCAGCACGCCGGAGCGCACCAGGAACGTGCCCAGCAGCGACAGCGCGAATGCGGCGATCGCCAGCAGCAGGGTCCAGCTGCCGAAGGTGCCGCGCTTCTCGGTGACCGCTTGGGAGTGGATCAGTGCGGCGCCGACCAGCCATGGCATGAAGCTGGCGTTCTCGACCGGATCCCAGAACCACCAGCCGCCCCAGCCCAGTTCGTAGTAGGCCCACCAGCTGCCCAGGGCGATGCCCAGGGTCAGGAACGCCCAGGCGACATTGGTCCATGGCCGTGTCCAGCGCAGCCAGCGTGCGTCCACGCGTCCCTCCAGCAGCGCGGCCACGGCGAAGGCGAACGGCACCGCAAAACCCACGTAGCCCAGGTACAGCATCGGCGGGTGGATGATCAGTCCCGGATCCTGCAGCAGCGGATTGAGGTCACGGCCCTCCAGCGGGGCCGGGTTCAAGCGCAGGAACGGGTTGGAGGTGAAGATCAGGAAGGCGAGGAAGCCCGCGCTGACGATGCCCATCACCGCCAGCACGCGCGCCTGCACGTGCCGGGGCAGGTGCCGTGAGAACAGCGCGACCGCGCCGGTCCACAGCGCCAGCACCAGCGCCCACATCAGCAGCGAGCCTTCGTGCGCGCCCCACACCGCCGAGTAGCGGTAGATGAGTGGCAGCAGCGAGTTGGAGTTCTCGGCCACGTAGCGCACCGAGAAGTCCTGCTGCACGAAGGTGGCGGTCAGCACCGCGAATGCACCGGCCACCAGCAGCAGCTGCGCGTAAGCGGCCGGCCGTGCCACCGCCATCCACGCCGCGTTGCCGCGATGGGCGCCGGCCAGCGGCAGGCCGGCCAGCAGCAGCGACGCCAGCAGTGCGCACAGCAGCAGGATCTGACCCAGTTCCGGCAGCACTCAGCGGACCTCGGGTGCCGTCACCGGCACGTCGTGCTTGAGATGGGCCTGGCCCATCTTGTCGGCCACTTCCTTCGGCACGTACTGCTCGTCGTGCTTGGCCAGCACTTCGTCGGCGACGAACACGGCGTTCTGCAGCGCGCCCTCCTGCAGGCGGCCGCTGGCGACCACGGCCGTGCCTTCGGCGAACATGTCCGGCAGGATGCGCGAGGTCGTCACCGCCAGCTGGGCATCGCCATCGGTGACCAGGAAGTGGGCTTCCAGCGAGCCGGGCGGGCGATTGAAGGAACCCTTCACCACCATGCCGCCGAGGCGGAACCGAG
This sequence comes from Stenotrophomonas sp. TWI169, assembly GCF_039674705.1. Lineage (NCBI taxonomy): Bacteria > Pseudomonadati > Pseudomonadota > Gammaproteobacteria > Lysobacterales > Lysobacteraceae > Stenotrophomonas > Stenotrophomonas sp. TWI169. The sequence continues at coordinate 33,564 of NZ_JBDJOB010000026.1, forward strand.
ATTGCGGCTCGACGTCGCCACGCAGCACTTCGGAGGGCGTGTACAGGTAAGCAATGTTGCGCTCCAGTGCCATCGCCACCAGCGCGGTGGCCAGGCCGGAAGCGAGCAGGGCCAGCAGGACCCAGGCCAGGCGGCGGCGTTGGACCGGTGTCATCGTTCCAGCTCCGTGGACAGCGACGGTGGGACATCCTGGGCGCTGGCACGTGCCTGCTGCCGCTGCTGCCGGGCCTTTGCCATGCGCCGGGCGGCGCGCAGGCGCAGCCAGGAACCGAGCGCGTCGGCGCAGAGCACCAGCACGAACACCGCGTACGCACCGATCACGTAGGGCAGGTGGCTCATTGCGGGTTCTCCGCAGCAGCCTGCGCGGCGTCGATGCGGCCACCGACCCAGGCCTTGCCGGCCTCGCGGTCGAGATTGTCGGCGCGCGCCTTGGCCAGCACCGAACCGGCGAACCAGAACTTGGTACCGATCACCATCCACCACAGCGGGGCGATCATCGCACTGTCGATGGCCGATTCACCGAACACGTTGATCGACTGGCGCTGGTGCAACCCACCCCACCAGTCCACGGAATAGCGGATCACCGGCAGCAGGCTGACGCCGACGATGGCCAGCAGGCCGGCCGCACGGGCGGCACTGCGGCGGTCCTCGATGGCGTGGTACAGGCCGATCACGCCCAGATACAGGAACAGCAGCACCAGTTCGCTGGTCATTCGCGGGTCCCAGTCCCACCAGGTCCCCCACGTGCCCTTGCCCCAGATGCTGCCGGTGAGCAGGGTGATCAGCGTGAACCCCGCGCCCATCGGCGCGCACGCCATGGCCAGGATCTCGCAGACCTTGATCCGCCAGATCAGGGCAATGGCGGCGTACAGCGCCATCAGCGCGAATACGAACAGGCTCATCCAGGCGCTGGGCACATGGATGTAGAGGATGCGGAAACTGTCCAGCTGCCGGGCTTCCGGCGGCACCACCAGCAATGCCTGCCAGATTCCGACAAGCAGGACCGGCACGGCCGCGAGGTAGAACACCCGCGACCAGCGGGCGGCGAAACGATCGAACGTGGGCGGAGAACCGAGTTGGTGGAACCAGCGGACAATCGGATTCATGCGTGACGGCTATCCAGCAGGGGTGGATTGGCTCTCAGCTCGATCAACTCAGAGAAATACGAATCGCAGCGGCAGTCGCCAGCGGTGCCAGCACCAGTGCCACCAGCAGGCCGGCACCCAGCATCAGCAGCGCGCCGACCGGATCCTGTCCACGGCTGGCTGCAGTCAGGCTGCCTGCACCGAAGACCAGCACCGGCACGTACAACGGCAACGACAGCAACGCCACGAGAATACCAGAGCGCCGGATGCCCACGGTCAGTGCAGCGACCACACCACCGATCAGGCTCAGCAACGGTGTTCCCAGCAGCAACGATGCCAGCAACATCGGCAGCTGGTCATGCGGCAGATGCAGCATTTCCGCCAGCAGCGGGCTCAGTACGATCAGTGGCAGGGCCGTGGTGGCCCAGTGCAGCAGCACCCGCACCAGCACCAGCCACGCCAGTGGCACCGGTGCCAGCAGCCATTGCTCCAGCGAGCCATCCTCGGCGTCGGAGCGGAACAGCGAATCCAGCGCAAGCTGCCCGGCCAGCAGCACCGCCAGCCACAGCACTGCACCAGCGGTCGCCGCCAGCGGCTGTGGATCGCGTCCCTGTGCCAGTGCGAACAGCACCACTACCAGCAGGGCGAACAGCAGCGGCTGCAACGCATCGCCGCGGCGGCGCCAGAGCAGGCGCAGGTCACGCCTGACCAGGGCGCGCGCGGTCTGCCACAGGCCCGGTTCGGTACCCGGGGCGATCATGCGGCACCGCCGAGGTCGAGCTGGCGGGTACGCACCGGTGGTGCGGCGTAGGCCCCATGGGTGGTGACCAGGGCGGCGCCACCTGCACGCAGGTGTGCCGAAATCATCCGGTTGACCAGGGTGATGCCCTCCAGGTCGAGGTTGGCGTAGGGCTCGTCGAGCAGCCACAGCGGGGCGGGCGAGAGCCAGATGCGGGCCAGCGCCAGCCGCCGCTTCTGTCCGGCCGACAGGTGCCTCACCAGGGTGTCCTCATACCCGGCCAGGCCGACGATGGCCAGTGCATTGCCCGGCATCTGCCGCGCCCGGCGCCCGTGCAGGCCGCACAGGAAGTGCAGGTTCTCCAGTGTGTCCAGGTCCGGCTTCAGCGCGGGAAGATGGCTGAGATAGGCGACGTAGCGCGCCCGTTCGGCGTTGCTGGCGGGCCTGCCGTCGATCCGCACCTGGCCGGCGCCGGGTCGCGCAAGGCCGGCGAGCACGCGCAGCAGGGTGGTCTTGCCGGCACCGTTGCCGCCCTGCACGAGCAGCGCCTCGCCAGCATCCACGTGGAAGTCCAGCGGGCCGAACACGGGCGCGTCATTGCGCGAGAAGCTCAGGCCGCTGGCGGCCAGCAATGCAGGGGTGTCCAAGGGGCAGGGATCTTCATGCCGGAGTGCGGCGGCAATTGTAGCGATGAAATCCGCCCGGTAGCGCCGGGCCACGCCCGGCGAGCGTCAAGCGCGGTATCCCGCTGAAAGGGCATGTGCAAACAGCCGCCCGGCATGACCCGTCACGACCGGCCCGCGCCGCAGGCCGGGTCCGGATTTCGTACACTTCCAGCCCTTGTTCCCATTAGCCCAGGCCGATGCAACCCACCACCAAGCTGCCCAAGGTCGGTACCACCATCTTCACCGTCATGTCCCAGCTCGCTGCCGAGCACGGTGCAGTCAATCTGGGCCAGGGGTTTCCGGATTTTTCCGCGCCGCAGCGCCTGATCGACGAAACCGCCAGGGCGATGGCGGCCGGCCTGAACCAGTATCCGCCGATGACCGGTGTGGCGCCGCTGCGCCAGGCCATCGCGCAGAAGTCACTGGACCTGTATGGCGCCCAGGTCGACCCGGACACCGAAATCACCGTCACCAGCGGCGCGACCGAGGCCATCTTCAACGCCATCCACGCCGTGGTGCGTGCCGGCGAGGAGGTGATCGTGCTGGACCCCGCATATGACTGCTACGAGCCGGCCATCGAGCTGGCCGGCGCAACCGCCGTGCACGTGCCGCTGGACCCGCAGACGTTCGCCGTGGACTGGGACCGCGTGCGTGCGGCCATCACGCCGCGCACCCGCATGCTGATGGTCAACACCCCGCACAACCCCTCCGGTGCGATGCTGGACGAGGCCGACATGCAGGCGCTGGCCGAGGTGCTGCGTGGCACGCAGATCTACCTGATTTCCGATGAGGTGTACGAGCACATCATCTACGATGGCCGCCGCCACGAATCGGTGCTGCGCTACCCGGAACTGCGCGAGCGGACCTTCGTCATCTCCAGCTTCGGCAAGACCTACCACTGCACCGGCTGGAAGATCGGTTATGCGGTGGCGCCGCCGCTGCTGACCGCGGAATTCCGCAAGGTGCACCAGTACAACACCTTCACCACCTTCGGCCCGGCCCAGTATGGCTTTGCCGCGATGATCCGCGACGAACCGGAGCACCACCTGGAACTGGGCGCGTTCTACCAGGCCAAGCGTGACCGCTTCCGCGAGCAGCTGGCCGGTACGCGGCTGAGGCCGCTGCCGGTGCCGGGCGGCTACTTCCAGCTGGTCGATTACTCGGCCATCAGCGATCTGCCCGACCATGAGTTCGTGAAGTGGCTGACCATCGAGAAGGGCGTCACCGCCATCCCGCTGTCGCCGTTCTACGAAACCGCACCGACCGGCCAGCGCCTGGTACGGCTGTGCTTCGCCAAGAACGAGGCGACCCTGGACGCGGCGATCGAACGCCTGCGCCTGCTGTGAGCGGAGTGACGACCATGCAGGATCTGCGCATTTCCCTCGTCCAGGGCGACACCCGCTGGCACGACCCGGCCGGCAACCGCACCTACTATGGCGCGCTGCTGGCGCCGCTCGCCGGCACCACAGATCTGGTGATCCTGCCCGAGACCTTCACCAGTGGCTTCTCCAACGAGGCCATCGTCCAGGCTGAAGGCATGGATGGCCCCACCGTGGCGTGGGTGCGCGAACAGGCCCGGGCCTTGAACGCGGCGGTGGTCGGCAGCGTGCAGCTGCGCGACGGCGCGGGCGTGTACAACCGGCTGCTGTTCGCGACCCCCGACGGTGGACTGCAGTACTACGACAAGCGCCACCTGTTCCGCTATGGCGGCGAGCACGAGCGCTATGCCGCCGGCCGCGACCGGCTCTGCGTGGAATGGAAGGGCTGGCGCATCAATCCGCAGGTCTGCTACGACCTGCGGTTCCCGGTGTTCTGCCGCAACCGCTACAACGTGGAACGGCCCGAACAGCTGGATTTCGATCTGCAGATCTTCGTTGCCAACTGGCCCTCGGCGCGTGCCTACGCGTGGAAGACACTGCTGCGCGCACGCGCCATCGAGAACCTGTGCTTCGTCGCTGCGGTCAACCGTGTCGGCGTGGACGGCAACCAGCTGCACTATGCCGGCGACAGCGCCGTGCTGGATTTTTTCGGCCAGCCGCAGGTGGAGATCCGCGAGCGCGAGCAGGTGGTGACCACCACCATTTCGGCCGACGCGCTGGCGCTGCACCGTGCGCGCTTCCCGGCGATGCTCGATGCCGATGCTTTCCATCTGGACGTGCAGGCCTGAACGAAGGGCTGAACGCTGCCCGCATCACCGTGCGCGCCTGCATTCACCCTGCACGCGCGCGCTGCTAGATTCGCCGGCAGTCCGAACGCTGTGGAAGTCCTGCCGATGAACAAGTCCCTTGCCCTGCTGCTGGCGCTGGCCGCCACCTCCCTGGCTCCGGCCGCGCATGCCGGTGGCAACCTGGACTGCCACCTGCGCTACAACCTGTCCGGCTGGTCGCTGATCTACAAGACGGCCTCGGGCACCGGCACCGTCAGCTGCAGCAACGGTGCCAGTCTGCCGGTGCGCATCCAGATGAAGGGCGGTGGCCTGACCGTGGGCAAATCGAAGATCACCGACGGGCGCGGCAGCTTCACCGGCGCCGTCAGCGTGGATGAACTGCTCGGTACCTACGCGTCGGTCGGGGCTCATGCCGGTGCGGTGAAATCCAGCAATGCGCAGGTGATGACCAAGGGCGACATCTCGCTGGCGCTGTCCGGTACCGGCAAGGGCTGGGACCTGGGTGTGGACGGTACGGCCTTCACCATCAGCCGGCGTTGACCGGTTCCCGTCGCGGCGGCACCCGATAACGAAAAACCCCGGCCAATGCCGGGGTTTTTCATGTCAGGCGTGCTGCCGATCAGCCGCCGCGCGGGCCACCGCGACGGGGGCCACCCGGGCCACGATTGCCGCCGGGGCCGCCCGCACCGCGGTTGCCCCCCGGACCGCCGGGGCCGCGATTGCCACCGGGGCCACCCGGGCCACGGTTGCCGCCGCCGGGACCGCGGCTGCCCGGACGGGCACCCTGCGCCGGCTTCGGGCTGCCATACGGATTGAAGCCCGGGTTGGCGTGGTCGGACGGGAAGCTCGGGGCGTTGCCCGGATGCCCGTACGGATGCTTGTTGCCCTGCGCGCCCTGGCTGCGGTTGCCCGCGCCGGGACGGCCCTGGCCACCGGCGCCACCGCGACCCTGGCCGCCTGCGGCGCCCGGACCCTTCGGCTTGCCATAAGGACGGCCCTGGCCGCCGCCCGGACCACGCGCGCCCGGACCGGCGTTGCGGTGGCCGCTCGGGCCGGTGCTGACGCCATCGGGCACGTACCAGGTGCGGAACGCAGCCGGATTGCCTTCCGGCAGCGAACGGTCATTCTTCGGCTTGCGCTGCTTGAACGGCTTCTGCGACTGCTTGGCCGCGGCCTCGCCGCTGACCGTGAGGCCGCCCTTGAAGCCGCCCCCCTTGCCGTTGCGTCCACGGCCACGGTCTTCGCGCAGGGTGTCGAAACGGCGCAGTTCGCGCCCTTCGTCGGCCGTGCTGTGGCCATTGACATAGGCGTTGCCACGGCCACCTTCACGCACGCGCACGGTGGTCTTGGCGGCGCGGCGCTGGCCGATCACCGGCTGCAGGGTGAGGGCCGACGGAGCGCCTTCTTCCAGCTTCAGTTCAGCACGCAGCGCTTCGACCTGGGCGCTCGGCAGCTCGACCGACTGGCCACGGGCCAGTTCGCGCGGCAGGCTGACCCGGCCGTAGCGGGTGCGCTTGAGGCGACTGACCTGGCAGCCCTGCGATTCCCACAGGCGGCGCACTTCGCGGTTGCGGCCTTCCTTGACCACGACGCGGAACCAGTCGTGCGAATCGGTACCGCCGATGCGTTCGATCTCGTCGAACTTGGCCGGGCCGTCTTCCAGCGCGACGCCACGGGCAAGGCGGTCGACGATGGCATCGGCCACCTTTTCCTGGCCTTCCGGTGCACGCACGCGGACCACGTACTCGCGCTCGACCTCGAAGGACGGGTGCATCATCGCGTTGGCCAGTTCACCGTCGGTGGTCGCCAGCAGCAGGCCGGTGGTGTTGATGTCGAGGCGACCGATCGCGATCCAGCGCGCGCCCTTCAGCGGCGGCAGCGATTCGAACACGGTCGGACGGCCTTCGGGGTCTTCGCGGGTGGTCACTTCGCCTTCCGGCTTGTTGTAGACCAGCACGCGCGAGGGTTCGGACAGCGCCGTGGCGACGAAGCCGCGGCCGTCCAGTTCGATCTTGTCGCCGCTCTTGACCGACATGCCGGTCTGCGCAACTTCACCGTTGACCTTGACCAGGCCTTCGGCGATGCGCTGTTCCAGCGCGCGGCGCGAGCCAAGGCCAGCCTGGGCCAGGACCTTGTGCAGGCGTTCTTCCAACTTGAACTGTTCGGAGGTGGCTTCGCGCTTGAGCGAGAGCTTGTTCAACGACAGCTTGCGAGGGGTGTCACTCATCAGTTTTGCTCCGGCCGACGGTTTCGAGGTCGGCCTCTGGTTCGGAATCGGCTTGGTCAACAGCCACGGTCGTCGTCGCGACGGCGTTGTCTTCGCGTTCGTTCACTGGCACCGCGCGCTCGCCCGGCGCGGAATCGGGGTGCCCATCATCGAGGGGCGAAGGTGCTTGCTCATCGGTGGCCGCCGCAGGGACTGCGTCGGCGGAATACGGGGTGTTGCCACCGGCCAGGCCGGCATCATCATTGGCGGCCCCGTCCGGCTCGGCCGAAACGTCGGGGCCGTCGGCGCTGGCGGCGGCCGGTGCATCGCGGTCCAGGGCCAGCTGTGGTTCCAGCTCGCCCAGGTCCTTCAACTCCGACAGCGGCGGCAGCTCATCCAGGCGCTTGAGGCCGAAGTAATCCAGGAAGCCCTTGGTGGTGCCGAACAGTGCCGGCTTGCCGGGCACGTCGCGGTGGCCGACGACGCGGATCCATTCGCGTTCTTCCAGTGCCTGGATGATGTTGCTGCTGACAGCGACGCCGCGCACCTGCTCGATCTCGCCGCGGGTGATCGGTTGCCGGTAGGCGATCAGCGCCAGCGTTTCCAGGGTGGCACGGGTGTAGCGGGTCTTGCGTTCGGTCCACAGCCGGCTGATCCAGCCATGCACCTCGCCGGTGACCTGGTAGCGGAAGCCGGAGGCGACCTCGACCAGTTCCACGCCGCGGCCTTCGCAGCCTTCGCGCAGGTGCTCCAGCGCACGTTCGATGCTGCCCGGCGGTGCTGGTTCCTCCTCCGGGAACAGGTCCTTCAGCTGGGCCAGGGTCAGCGGCTGGCTGGAGGCCAGCAGGGCACCTTCGACAATGCGGTTGATCAGCGGTTGATCCATCGGCAGGCAGCGCTCACTCGTTCTCGTTGGCGGCGTCGTTGTCGTCGAACTCGCTGCTGAACTGCAGCGGGGCATTGGTGTTGCCGGCCGCCAGCGACTTCACGTAGATCGCCGCCAGCGGTTCCTCCTGGACGATGTCCAGCAGTTGCTCCTTGGCCAGTTCCAGCACGGCCAGGAAGGTGACCAGCACGCCCAGCTTGCCTTCTTCAGCAGTGAACAGGCTTTCAAAACGGTAGAACCTGCCGTCTTCCATGCGGCCGAGCACTTCGCCCATGCGCTGCCTCACGCTCAGCGCCTCGCGCTTGATCGCGTGGCCGCTGAACAGCTCGGCGCGCTTGAGCACATCGTGCAGTGCCAGCAGCATCTCCTTCAGGTCCACCGGCGGCGGCAGTTTCACCGTGGCGCGTTCGGGCATGAAGGCATGGGCCACCGTGGTGTCCCGGTCCTGGCGGGGCAGGGCATCGATGTCCTCCGCCGCCTGCTTGAAACGTTCGTACTCCTGCAGCCGGCGCACCAGTTCGGCGCGCGGATCGGCTTCATCGCCTTCGTCGCTGACCGGGCGCGGCAGCAGCATGCGCGACTTCACCTCGGCCAGGATCGCTGCCATCACCAGATACTCGGCCGCCAGTTCGAAGCGCAGCTCGCGCATCACGGTGATGTACTCCACGTACTGCCGGGTGATCTCGGCCACGGGGATGTCCAGCACGTCCAGGTTCTGCCGGCGGATCAGGTACAGCAGCAGGTCCAGCGGACCTTCGAAGGCATCCAGGATGACTTCCAGTGCGTCCGGCGGGATGTACAGGTCCTGCGGGATCTGCAGGACCGGTTGCCCATGCACGACGGCCAGCGGCATTTCCTGCTGCTGGGGGGCGGGCGGCCGGGTTGGCGGGTTCGCGTCGAGCGCGAGTTCGGAAGTCATCTAATGGACATCAGGATTGCAACGGACCAGTCGCGGCACCCGGCGCCGCGCGTGCACCGCGGGCCCCAAGGCACCAGGCGCGCCTGTCTCGGCGCGATTCCACACATATCAAACAGCAGGACGCGCCGCAGGAGACGGCAGCGACGGGACTACGGGGAGGTCGTCTACGTGGCCTGCCCGGAAGCGGCAGGTCGGTCGTCGGGGGCTGCGTTGGCCGCAAAAACCGACGGGTTGCTGCATCCAGCCACGTGCAATGGACTCTAGGGTAAGCCTTTGCCGCGCCAGTGTCCAGCTGCGGCCAGGGCGAGGGGGCTTTGGCTAGAATCGGCGGACCCGACAACGCGAGCGAGGAAATGCCGGTGTGGTATGTGATTGAAGGCTATGACGGCCAGGACGTGCTGACGCAACGGCTGCAGGCCCGGCCGGAACACCTGGCGCGGCTGCACGCGCTGCGTGATGAAGGGAGACTGCTGCTGGCCGGCCCCTGTCCGGCGATCGACAGCGAAGATCCAGGCCCGGCGGGGTTCAGTGGTTCGGTGGTGATCGCCCGCTTCGGGTCGCTGCCGGAGGCGCAGGCCTGGGCCGATGCGGACCCCTATGTGGCCGCAGGTGTCTACGTAAGGGTGCAGGTGCGGCCCTTCCGCCAGGTGCTGCCATGAACGCGGACCGGATCGAGCGGATCCGTGATGCGCTGCAGCAGGCGCTGGCCCCGAGCGTGCTCGAGATCGAGGACGACAGTCATCGTCATGCCGGCCACGCTGGCGCGCGCGATGGCCGTGGCCATTTCAACGTGCATGTGGTCAGCGAGCGCTTTACCGGCCTCGGCCCGCTGGCCCGCCACCGCGCGGTATACGCGGCGTTGGGCGCGATGATGGAGACCGACATCCACGCGCTGTCCATCCGCGCGCTGGCACCGTCAGAACAGGGCTGAGCCCTTGTCCCGCACTGTCATTGCCGGTCCGTGCGTGGACCGTCAGGGACAGATTTCCATGTCCATTTCAGGACATTCGTCTAACGGACAGTTTACAAGCCCAGATGGAAACGCTTACATTCCGCGCCAATGCTGGTAGGTCCAAGCCGTGGAGGGCGGCTTCGTGAACAAGGCAGCCATTACAATCAAGGATGTCGCACGCGAAGCCCGGGTCTCCGTGGCCACGGTTTCCCGCGCGCTCAACGGGCATGAAAATGTCGCCGAACCGGTCCGCCAGCTTGTGCTGGAGGTGGCCGCACGGCTGCGTTACACCCCGCACGCCGCCGCCCGCAGCCTGAGCAGCCGCCGCACCAACACGGTGGGCGTGGTGCTGCCGGACCTGTACGGCGAGTTCTTCTCCGAGCTGATGCGCGGCATCGACGGCGTTGCCCGCAGTCGCCGCCAGCATCTGCTGGTGTCCAGCTACCACGGCGACCAGGAGCAGCAGGGTGCTGCCCTGCGCGCCATGCGCGGGCGTGTCGATGGCCTGCTGGTGCTCTCGCCCTATGCGGAGAGCCCCGGCTTCCTGACCGACAACCTGCCGCAGTCGCTGCCCACCGTACTGATCAACACCTATCTGCCTGGGCAGGATCATCCGGTGTTGAGCATCGACGACCACGCGGGCGCAATGGCGATGACCCGTCATCTGCTCGATGCCGGTCACCGGCGCATCGCCTTCATTTCTGGCCCGGACCTCAACTTCGACGCGCGCGAGCGCCTGCGCGGCTTCCGTGACGCGCTGGCGGCTGCCGGCGGCAGCGCCGAAGGCATCGAGCTGCCCGGTGATTTCGACGAAGCTTCCGGCCATCGTGCCGGTCAGGAGTTGTTGGCAGCCGGCACGCTGCCCGATGCCGTGTTCGCCGCCAACGACATGATGGCACTTGGCTGCCTGTACGCCTTCGCGCAGGCAGGCGTCCATGTCCCGTCCGATGTCGCCCTGGCGGGTTTTGATGACATTCCGCTGGCACGTTTCGTTCACCCGTCGCTGACCACCATGCAGGTCAGCATCGCCGAGCTCGGCGATCGGGCGATGACGCGCCTGATGCAGTTGATGGACGGCACCTCCACGGAAGGGGCCGGGGACAAGCAGACCCTGGTACCCCGTCTCGTTGTTCGCGATTCCACCACTCCGCCATCCGGCCGTTGAAGCCGGAGGCGTTCCTTCTTTTTTGATTGATCGCAGGGGACCGCACACGCGGTCGCCGCCACCCGGAGATTGAGTTGATGATGCATTCCACTATCCGCACGCCGGCGCGCCGGCTGCTGAGCACCGCACTGGTCAGCTGCCTGATGCTGGCCGCCGCCCCGAACGCCCTGGCGCAGTCGGCCAACGCCAGCCTGCGCGGCCAGGTTGCCGGCGCACAGGCCGGTTCGGAGGTCACCGCCACCAACGTTGCGACCGGCACCGTGCGCCGCGGCACCGTCCGCGCCGACGGCAGCTACTCGCTGATGGGCCTGGACCCGGGCACCTACGACGTGGTGGCCAACGGCCAGACCCAGAAGGTCACCGTGACCGTGGCCTCCACCGCCACCCTGAACTTCGCTGGCGCTGCCAGCAGTACCCCGGGTTCAACCGCGGCCACCAACCTGGACACCGTCAACGTCGTCGCGCCGACCCTGCTGCAGGAAGTGCGCACGTCCGAAGTCGGCAAGACCGTCAGCCTGCAGCAGATCCAGACCACTCCGCAGGTGTCGCGCAACTTCCTGGAGTTCGCCGACGCGGTGCCGGGCCTGATCTTCACCCGTGATGCGAAGGGCAACACCTCGCTGCGCGGCGGCGCCACCAATGCCGATGGCACCAACGTGTACATCGATGGCGTGGGCCAGAAGAGCTACGTCAAGGGCGGCGGTGTGGCCGGCCAGTCCGGCAGCGCCGGCAACCCCTTCCCGCAGCTGGCCATTGGCGAATACAAGGTCATCAGCGGCAACTACAAGGCCGAGTACGGCCAGGTCTCGAGCGCTGCGGTGACCGCCGCGACCAAGTCCGGCACCAACGAATTCAAGGGTGAGGCGTTCTATCGCTACACCGACGAGGACATGCGCGCCAAGACCCCGGCCGAACGCCAGGGCGGCAAGGACAAGCAGGTGTCGGCCGAGAAGGAATACGGCTTCGCGCTGGGCGGCCCGATCATCCAGGACAAGGCCCACTTCTTCGTGACCTACGAAGCCAAGCGCTTCGACCTGCCGGTCACCATCGCACCGGACGGTGCGGTCACCGGTGCCGCCGGTCTGCTGCCGCCCGCCGGCGCCGCCGGTCTCGGCCCGGCCAGCCAGCCGTTCCAGCAGGACCTGATCTTCGGCAAGATCGACTTCGAGCCGACCGACAACGATCGCATCGAGCTGACCTTCCAGGACCGCGACGAAACGCAGTCGCAGTTCAGTGGCCAGACCTCGCCGGAAGCCGGCCGTGAAGTGGTCAATACCGACCGTCGTTACGCGCTGCGCTGGAACCACAGCGGCGAGCGCTACTACAACGAATTGATGGTCACCCACGAAGATTCGTTCAACAACCCGACCCCGCTGACCCTGGCCAACGGCATCACCTACACCGCGCCGGACGGTCCTGAAGACCGCACGATCGTGAAGATCGGTGGCGCCTCGGCACTGGACTCGCAGGTGAAGGGCCAGAAGGGCTGGTCGATCGAAGACAACCTGACCCTGGATGGCATCCAGTGGGCGGGCGACCACACCATCAAGATGGGCGTGAAGTACAAGCAGATCGACCTGTACGCTTCCGATGCGGCGCAGATCAACCCGACCTTCACCTACACCCTGGGTGATCCGGACTTCCCGGATTCCATTCCGTACAAGGCGCAGTTCGTCAAGCCGGTGACCGGCGTGTCGGGCGTGTCCGGCGAAGTACGCTCCAAGTCCAAGCAGTACGGCGTGTTCATCCAGGACGACTGGCAGGTCAATGACCACCTGCAGCTGAACATCGGCCTGCGCTGGGACTACGAGAAGACCCCGTCCTACCTGGACTTCGTGACCCCGCAGCAGGTGGTCGATGCCATCTATTCGCAGGATCCGCGCGCACCCGCCGGCCAGACCTACGCCGATTCGCTGGCGCTGGGCGGCCTGGACATCAGCGACTACATCAGCAACGGTCACAACCGCAAGGCATTCAAGGATGCCTGGCAGCCGCGCCTGGGCTTCTCGTATGACATCAACGCCGACGAGCAGCATGTGATCCACGGTGGTGCCGGCCGTTCCTACGACCGCGACCTGTTCGACAACCTGCAGCTGGAGACCACCAAGCTGGCCCTGCCGCAGCCGACCATCTACTTCCGCAACCCGGCCACCGGGACCTGCATCAACGGTCAGGCCGCCTGCTACGACTGGAATCCGAACCTGCTCAACGGCATCGGCAACCTGCAGGCGCTGGTGGGATCGACCAGCAACGCCGGCCTGGAGGTCGACCTGCTGAACAACAAGCTGAAGGCACCGTACTCGGATCAGTTCAGCCTGGGCATGAGCAACCAGATCGGTGACTGGCTGACCGATGCCACCATCGCCCGCACCCTGAGCTACGACGGTTTCGCCTTCACCCTGGGCAACCGTTACCCGACCGGCCAGTTCTTCGATGATCCGCGCCTGTGCGGCGGTACCGAGCCGGGCCTGAGCCAGGCCTGGAGCTGCAACGTGCCGGGCTTCGGCAGCCTGATCATCGGCCAGCAGGGCATCAAGACCCGTGCCACGCAGGTGCTGCTGTCGGCGCAGAAGCCGTTCACCAAGGAAAGCGGCTGGGGCACCTCGATCGCCTACACCTGGACCACCGCCCGCCACAACCGCGACATCAACGAGAAGTACGCCTTCGACCGTGGCCTGATCGGCGATTACCCGACCATCCGTTCCAACGGCGCTCCCCGTCACCGCCTGGTGGTGACCGGTTCGTACGCGGGCTTCTGGGGCATCACCTTCGGCGGCAAGATCACCCTGGCAACGCCGACGGCCGTCAACGACTGGTACCCCGTGCCGCAGGCCAGCGGCTACACCCTGCCGACCCCGCAGGCGGCCGTGCCCAACGCCAACGGCAAGTTCCTGGTGGGTGGCAAGATCTTCGGCTACCGCTCGGTCGACCTGCAGGCGACGAAGACGTTCAAGATGCCGGGTGATACCGAGCTGTACGCTCGTCTGGACATCATCAACGTGTTCGATTTCGACAACTTCTCCACCTACAACTACGTCAAGACCAACGGCAAGCTGCAGGCCAGCTACAACGAGACCGGTGACATCATCGGTACGCCCCGCCAGATCAAGGCGGAAGTGGGCTTCCGCTTCTAAGCGGGTATGCCTGCTGCAGGAGTCGATGGCGCCGGGTCGCCGGCGGCCTCGACACGGGCGCTGGTGGCGCTGGCCGGGCACCTTCCCGTGGCT
>NZ_JBDJOB010000027.1:0-47158 GCF_039674705.1 Stenotrophomonas sp. TWI169
GGCCAGTAGATCCACGCCGTGCGTGGCTGAAATCTCTCCGATCTCGAGATCCAAGCCAGGGGCAGATCCGTATTCCACAGGAAAACGGATCTGACCCCAAGAGCCGTTCCGACAGATCGCAGGAAACGGTCGAAGGCGGGGTGGATCAGGTTGTGGGGGTGTCCGCGGCATGGATGCCGCGGCCAAGCCCCCAGGGATGGGTTCACGGCGTCCCCCACAACCTGACCCACCCCGCCAACCCCCAGGAAACCAGCCTTTGCCGTTGCTCCAGCCGTTGCTCCAGCCGTTGCTCTGGCTTCTGCGGGTGCCGGGCGCCGCCCGGCCGAACTACAATCCCGCTCATGCTGAAATTCTCGAACACCCCCCGCAGGTGCCGCCGATGAGCGGCCGTGGGGGCAATGACGGCCAGGTCCGCATCATCGGCGGGCGCTGGCGCAATACCCGCCTGCCGGTGCCGAACCTGCCGGGCCTGCGGCCCAGCAGTGACCGCGTACGCGAGACCCTGTTCAACTGGCTGATGCCCCGACTGGCCGGGGCCCGCGTGCTGGACCTGTTTGCCGGCAGCGGCGCGCTGGGCCTGGAAGCCGTCTCGCGCGGCGCCGCTCACGCCACCCTGGTCGAGCGCGATGCCCAGCTCGGCCGCAATCTGTCGGCCGCCGTCGCCAAGCTGCAGGCCAGCGCGCAGATCACCGTGGTCCAGGCCGATGCCCTGCGCTGGCTGCAGGGCGCGCCCGCGCAGCAGGCGGATCTGGTGTTCATCGACCCGCCGTTCGCCGATGGCCTCTGGCAGGATGTGCTGGCCCAGCTGCCGCGGCATCTGGCAGCCGACGCCTGGCTCTACCTGGAGTCGCCGGCCGGTCACGTCCCGGTGCTGCCGCCGGACTGGCTGCTGCACCGCGAGGGCGGCACCCGTGAGGTGCGCTTTGCCCTGTACCGCCGCGCCACTGCTACACTTTGACTTCATCTGAACATCTGCAACCGCCCATGACCGTGGCCAACCGCCGCATTGCCGTCTACCCCGGCACGTTCGATCCGATCACCAACGGTCATATCGACCTGGTGAACCGGGCCGCGCCGCTGTTTGAAAAGGTCGTGGTCGGCGTGGCGCAGAGCCCGTCCAAGGGGCCGACCCTGCCGCTGGAACTGCGCGTGCAGCTGGCCCGGGATGCCCTGGGCCACCATGGCAACGTCGAGGTCTGCGGGTTCGATACCCTGCTGGCCCATTTCGTACGCTCCGTCCAGGGCGGGGTCCTGCTGCGCGGCCTGCGCGCGGTGTCGGACTTTGAATACGAGTTCCAGATGGCGAGCATGAACCGCCATCTGATCCCGGAAGTCGAGACCCTGTTCCTGACGCCGGCCGAGCAGCACAGCTTCATTTCGTCTTCGCTGGTCCGCGAGATCGCGCGCCTGGGCGGCGACGTGTCCGGCTTCGTGCCGGCCGCGGTGCTCGAAGCCCTGCGCAGGGTCCGCGAGGCGAAATCGACCCAGTCATAAGCCCCGCCGTACCCGCACCCCTTACGTACAACACCACGCACCATTCCGGGAGGAAACCATGAACACCACCATGCGCGCGATGCTGATCGCCTCGTTGGCCCTGGCCTTCACCGCCTGCAAGAAGGAAGAGGCCGCTCCGGTCGACGAAGCCAAGCAGGCGCTGGTCGCCCCGTCCAAGGACGACGACGCAGGCTGGAAGAAGTACCTGCAGGAAGTCGCCATCCAGAACATGGGCAACATCTCCAACAGCCCGTTCCTGTACTACCTCTCGCCGGAATCGGACCCGGACTTCCAGGCCAAGTACGAGCGCCAGACCGAGAGCGCGACCCAAGCCGTGGCCCGTGGCGTGCAGCCGGGCAACATGCTGGCCTTCGGTTCGTCGGCCTCGGGCAAGATGGCGGACATGATCCAGGCCGTGTTCAAGGACGTGTCGCCGGATTCGATGAAGGGCGTGCGCGTCGTCTTCATCGGCCAGTCGGCCGACAACGCCCGCGTGCAGGCGGCCGTGCAGCCGACCGGTGCCGAGTACATTTTCGTCGAAGCCAAGTAAGACCGAGCCGTGGCGGCCACGTTGCAACGTGGCCCGGGTGGCGCCTGTAGCGGGCGCCACCGATGACCTGACCGGCCCGCGCGCCCGCGCTGGCCGGTCCTTTGTCCCAAGGCGCGGGCGAGGAGTATCGCCATGTCGCTGAAAATCAATGAGCTCTGCGTCAACTGCGACGTCTGCGAGCCGGCCTGCCCGAACCAGGCCATTGCGATGGGTGAAACCATCTACGTGATCGACCCCGCCCGTTGTACCGAGTGCGTGGGCCATTTCGACGAGCCACAGTGCGTGGTCGTCTGCCCGGTCGAATGCATCGATCCGGACCCGGAGATCGTGGAAACGGAAGACCAGCTGCTGGCCAAACTGCGCCGGCTGCAGCACGATCATCCCGAACTCTACGCGGAGCCCCCATCCGAATGAAGACGCTGCTCGCCCGTCCCGTGTTGCTGCTCGGCCTGTTGCTGAGCCCGCTTGCCTGGGCCGATGCGCCGGCCCGTGCCGAACGTCCCGATGGCGCTGCCATTGCCAGCGGCCACGCGCTGGCCACCCAGGCCGGCGTGGACATCCTTGCGCAGGGAGGCAACGCGTTCGACGCCGCGGTGGCGGTGTCCTCGACGCTGGCGGTGGTCGAGCCGATCAGTTCCGGCCTGGGCGGTGGCGGCTTCTTCCTGCTGCATGACGCGGCCACCGGCAAGGACGTGATGCTGGATGCGCGCGAGACCGCGCCGGCTGCTGCCACGCCGCAGGCCTTCCTCGACGGGAAGGGCAACCTGGACCGCGACCGCTCGGTCAACGGCGCCTGGTCGGCGGGTATCCCCGGCCTGCCTGCGGCGCTGGTGGAGCTTTCGGCCCGGCACGGCAGGCTGCCCCTGGCGGTCTCGCTGCAACCGGCCATCCGCATCGCCCGCGATGGCTTCCCGGTGTACGAGCGGATGGCCAAGGGCTATGCCTCGCGCCGCGAGGTGATGGAGCGTTACCCCGGGACCCGCGAGGTGTACCTGCGCAACGGCAGGCCGATCGCCACCGGTGATGTGTTCCGGCAGCCGGAACTGGCGCAGACGCTGGAGCGGCTGGCGGCAGGTGGCTTCGATGGCTTCTACAAGGGCCAGACCGGCAAGCTGCTGCTGGCCGGAGTGAAGCAGGCCGGTGGCCGCTGGACCGCCGAGGAGCTGGCCGGCTACCGGGTGAAGCAGCGCGAGCCGATCGTCTTCGACTACAACGGCTGGAAGATCACCACGGCGCCGCCGCCGTCGTCCGGTGGCATCGCCCTGGCCAGCATGCTGCAGATCCTCGAAGGCTGGGACATCAAGCAGATGGATCCGGCGCACCGCGCCCATCTGGTAGTCGAATCGATGCGGCGCGCCTACCGCGACCGCACGTTCTTCCTGGGCGATCCGGACTTCGTGCAGATCCCGCAGAAAGTGCTGACCAGCAAGGATTACGCGCAGGGCCTGCGTGCCACCATCCATCCGGAGAAGGCCACGCCCAGCGACCTGCTGTCGGGCAATCCGACGCCACTGGAGGACGACGAGACCACCCATTTCTCGATCATCGACCGTGATGGCAACCGCGTCGGCGCCACCCAGACCGTCAACCTGCTGTATGGCTCGGGCCTGATACCCAAGGGCACCGGTGTGCTGCTGAACAACGAGATGGACGATTTCGCGCTGAAGCCGGGCACGCCCAATGCGTTCGGCGTGATGGGCTACGAGGCCAACGCACCGAAGCCGGGCAAGCGCATGCTCAGCTCGATGACGCCGACCTTCATGGAGAACGCCGACAAGGTCGTGGTGCTGGGCACCCCCGGCGGCAGCCGCATCATCACCATGGTGCTGCTGGGCATCCTTGGTTACGACGCCGGCCTGGACGCGCAGCAGGTCGCCGCGCTGCCACGCTACCACCACCAGTGGCTGCCGGACCTGATCGAGGCCGAAGACAACGCGTTCGACGCGGCCACCGTGAAGCAGCTGCAGGCGATGGGCCACAAGATCGATCTGCCGGGGAATGTCGCCGCCGGTGGCCGCGGCTCCAGCCACGTCTGGGGCAATCTGCAGACGGTGGAATGGGATCGCAGGAGCAACCGGTTGTTCGGCGGCAGCGATCCGCGCAACCCGGTCGGCAGCGCCCAGGTGGTGCCCGGCAGGTAACGGCCGGGCTCGCCGGGTCCCATCCGGCCGACGGTGAGCCGCGGCGCCCTGCCCGCAACGGCAGGGCGCTGCAGTTTCGTTCTAGCGATTATTTAACGGCCTGCCGACGATAATCGGCGCATGAAACTCTGGTCGATTCGTGGTAACTCGCAGCGCCTCGACGGCGGTGCGATGTTCGGCAACGCACCCCGTGCGTTGTGGGAAAAATGGGCGGCACCGGATGAGCTGAACCGTATCGAGCTGGCATGCCGCGCGCTGTTGGCCAGCCCGCTGGAGGGCAAGACGGTCCTGTTTGAAACCGGCATCGGCGCGTTCTTCGATCCGCGCATGCGCGAGCGCTATGGCGTGCAGGAAAGCCAGCACGTGCTGATCGATTCGCTGCGCGAGGCGGGCTTCGAACATGAGGACATCGACGTGGTGGTCCTCAGCCACCTGCACTTCGACCACGCCGGTGGCCTGCTGGCAGCATGGAGCGAGGGGCGCGAGCCCGAACTGCTGTTTCCCAATGCCACCTATGTGGTCGGTGCACAGCACTGGCAGCGCGCACTTCAGCCGCACCCGCGCGACCGCGCCAGTTTCATCCCGGAGCTGCCCGGGCTGCTGCAGGCCAGTGGGCGCCTGGAAGTGGTCGACGGCGAGTTCTCCCGGGCGCTGGGGAGCAGCGTGCGTTTCAGCTACAGCGATGGGCATACGCCGGGGCTGATGCTGGCCGAGATCGTCGGCCATGGGCATGCAGGCGAGGTTGCTCGCGGTGGCGTGGTGTTCTGCGCTGACCTGATTCCGGGGCGCTCGTGGGTGCACGTGCCGATCACCATGGGATATGACCGCAACGCGGAACTGCTGATCGACGAGAAGCGGCAGTTCCTGGAGGACAAGCTGGCGCGCAACGTGCATCTGTTCTTTACCCACGACCCGCAGGTCGCACTGGCCCAGCTGGGGCGCGACGACAAGGGGCGTTTCGTGACCCTGCACGAGCAGGGTGAACTGAAGGCGCGCGCGCTGGGGTGAGTGCCGGGGTCGGAGCCCTTTCTGCGAAAGGGATCTGACCCCGGCGCACCGGTCAGCCGACGCGGGTGCCGAAGATGCGGTCGCCCGCGTCGCCGAGGCCCGGCAGGATGTAGCCCTTTTCGTTGAGCTGGGCGTCGATTGCCGCCGTGTAGATCTCCACATCCGGATGCGCTGCCTTGACCGCTTCGATGCCCTCCGGAGCGGCGACCAGGAAAATGCCCTTGATGCGTCGCGCACCGGCCCGCTTGAGCATGTCGATGGTGGCGATCAGGGTGCCGCCCGTGGCCAGCATCGGGTCCAGGATCAGCGCATCGCGCTCTTCCAGGCGCCCGGTGAGGCGCTCGAAGTACGGCACCGGCTGCAGGGTTTCCTCATCGCGCTGCAGGCCGACCACACTCACGCGGGCGGCAGGGATCAGCGACAGTACGCCGCTGAGCATGCCCAGGCCGGCCCGCAGGATCGGCACCACGGTGATCTTGGCGCCAGCGATGCGCTGCACGGTCACCGGACCGGCCCAGCCGGGCAGGGTGTGCGGCTCGGTGTCCAGGTCAGCGGTGGCCTCATAGGCCAGCAGCGTGCCCAGCTCGTTGGCCAGTTCGCGGAAATCCTTGGTGCTGAG
This sequence comes from Stenotrophomonas sp. TWI169, assembly GCF_039674705.1. Classification (NCBI taxonomy): domain Bacteria; kingdom Pseudomonadati; phylum Pseudomonadota; class Gammaproteobacteria; order Lysobacterales; family Lysobacteraceae; genus Stenotrophomonas; species Stenotrophomonas sp. TWI169. The sequence continues at coordinate 5,813 of NZ_JBDJOB010000027.1, forward strand.
CGCGGCGTTGCGCATCAGGCCGATCTTGTGCTGCACCAGCGGGTGTCGCACTTCGACGATCTTCATGGTCGGAAAAGGGGGAAGGGAGAGGCGATCATTCTGCCGGATCGGGGTGCGGAACCCCAAACGGAGCGCAGCCAGCGGGCGCGGATCGAGGGCGTCTGTCATGGCCATGCAACCTTGCGGACATACCGTCCAGACCCATTCTTAACAGGAATGGGGATTCCCAGTGCATATCAAGACGCCGTTGGCCGTTGCCATCACGCTGCCCCTGGCGATGGGGGCCAGCGCTCCGCTGCAGGCCGCCGCCCAGCAGACGGTCGCCGCCACGGGGGCAGCGGCGGTCGATGCGATCGACCTGGACCGCATCGAGGTGCGTGCGCAGCTCGAATCGCAGATCCGCGCGGTCGATCTGAAGCGCAGCAGCGACGCGATCGAAGACGCCGTGTCTTCCGACGCCCTTGGCCAGTATCCGGACAAGAACGTGGCCGAATCGCTGCAGCGTCTACCCGGCATCAGCGTCACCCGCGACCAGGGCGAAGGCCGTTTCGTGGTCATCCGGGGCCTGGACGCCAACCTCAACAGCGTCAGCGTCGATGGAATCGCCGTGGGCACGCCGGAGGACTCCAGCCGCGCTGCGCCGCTGGATGTCATTCCCTCCGACTCCACCGAGCGGCTGCGCGTGGTCAAGTCGCCAACGCCGGACATGCCCGGCGACGCGATCGGCGGTGCGGTCCTGGTCGAATCGGCCTCGGCATTCGATCGCGACGGGCGCAGCTTGCGCGCCAAGATCGAAGGCAGCCACCAGCAGCTCTCGGGCGAAACCAGCCCGAAGGCCGCCTTCAACTACAGCGAAGTGTTCGCCGATACGTTCGGCATCGCGCTGGGCGTGAACTACCAGAAGCGCAGGTTTGAATCGGACAACACCGAAGTGGAGTACGACGGCGAGGATGATGCTGCACCGGGGGATGTCACCGCGATCAACCTGCAGCACCGCAAGTACGAGATCGAGCGCAAGCGCATCGGCGCCAACCTCAACCTGGACTGGCGCCCGAATGAAGACAGCAAGTACTACCTGCGCACGTTGTACAGCCAGTTCGACGATGCCGAGACCCGCCAGCGGGTGATCTTCAATTTCGACGATGCCGACATGGTGCGCACCGGCACCGACCAGTACCGGCTGGATGACATGCCGGGCGATGCGATCGACAAGCGCATGCGTTACCGCACCAAGAAGGAGAACACCTTCGCAGCCAGCCTCGGTGGCGAGAACCGGCTGACCAGCGCGGTGGTCGATTACCGGATCGGCTACACCCGAACCGAGGAGCGGGTGAACGACGAGATGGAGGCGCGGTTCACACTGGATGGTGATGACTTCAACGGCACCCTGGACCAGCGCAGCCGGCTGCCGACCTACAGTTTCGACAACCCGCAGTGGCTGGACAACGGCAACTACGCCTTCGACCGCTTCGTGCTTTCGCCCAAGCAGGTCAACGACAAGGAGCACAGCGCGCAGGTCAACGTACGCTTCGACGGCGACAGCAGCAGCCTGAAGTTCGGCCTGCTGGGCCGCTGGCGCGACCGCGATGTCAATACCGACGAGCGTGAGCTGCGGGTGGGCCCGAAGGTGGCACTGTCGAGCTGGACCACGTCGGCCCCCGAGCATCGCCATGGCAACCTGGGCGATGGCATGGATTCGGCGGCGATGCGGGCCTACTGGGCGGCCAATGGCAGCCAGTACAGCGCCCGGCCGCAGGATGCCGGCGCCAATGCCCTGGCATCGCTGGAAGAGGACTATGTGGCCAGCGAAGACATCTTCGCCAGCTATGCGATGGGGACCTGGGATATCGGCGCGCTGCGCATCATCGGCGGCGCACGCGTGGAGAACACCCGTTTCAAGGCGGTGGGCAACCAGGTCGAGGTGGCGGCCAACGGGCGCAGCTTCACCGTCAACCCGCGCGTGGCCAACAACAGCTACACCAATGTGCTGCCGGGCCTGCATCTGCGCTACGACGCAGCCGATGACTGGGTGCTGCGCGCCTCGGCCAACAAGACCGTCTCGCGCCCGTCCTTCGGCGACGTTTCGCCCCGTGTGGGCTACAGCCGCGGCGACGAGGAAGTGCGGCTGGGCAATCCCGAGCTGGATCCGTACGAGTCGAAGAACATCGACCTGTCGGTGGAAAAGTACATCGGCAGCACCGGCATCGTTTCGCTTGGCCTGTTCCACAAGTCCATCGACGGCTATATCGTGGAAACCGTGCGTACCAATGATCTGGACTACGACGGCTTCGACGTGACCCAGCCGATCAATGGCCGCAAGGCCACGGTACGCGGCGCCGAGTTCAACTGGCAGCAGCAGCTGGCCTTCCTGCCGGCAGGCTTCGACGGTCTTCTGGTCGGGGCCAGCGGCACCTGGCTGGATACCGAATTCGATGCCGGCATCGCGGACCGTGCCGGCGAGGACTTCACGCTGCCGCGTGCCTCCAAGCACGTGTACAGCGCGCATGTCGGCTACGAGAAATATGGCCTGAGCACCCGCCTGGCTGCGGTGTACCGCAGCGAGTATCTGGACAGCATCGGCAAGGGGCGTGCATTCGACATCTACGTGGCACCCAACACGCAGCTCGACTTCTCGCTGGATTATCGCTTCAGCCCGCGCGTCAGCCTGTACTTCGAGGCGCAGAACCTGCTGGACAAGCCGTTGGAGCTGTACCAGGGCACGCGCTCGCGCACGCTGCAGATGGAAGAATACGGCCGCACCTATGCGTTGGGCCTGAAGGTGGCGCTGTGATGGGGCGGCACGTTCCGGTGCTCGTGGCAGCGATCGCAACCGCGCTGGTCGTGGGCTGCACGCCAGCGCCCGACCGCGCGCCGGCAGCACATGCGGCGTCGCCGACGCCTCCGGCGCGCACGGTGGCCACCGTTGCCGAGGCGTTCGTCTCGCCACTCACGCCCGCCGACAACATCGATTCGCCCGCAACCTGGCGCACGCCGGACGGGCAGATCTGGCTGATCGCCACCGCCAAGGCCACCGACAAACTGGTGGTGTATGACGGCAGCACCGGCCGTCACCTGCGCGACGTCGGTGCCACCGGTACCGGCCTGGGACAGTTCGATCGCCCCAATGGCATCGCCGTGACCGACGACCTGTTGTGGATCGTGGAACGCGACAATCACCGGGTCCAGGTCCTGTCCCTGCCGGACTTCACACCGCTGGCGACGTTCGCTGCCGAAGATCTGCGCAAACCCTACGGGCTGTGGGTCGATCGCAGGGCGGAGGGCTACAGCGTCTACGTCACGGACTCTTGGGACAACGGCGAGGACGCACAGGGCCGCGACATCCTGCCGCCGCTGGCGGAACTGGACAAGCGCGTGCGCCAGTACCACGTTTCCCGCGACGGCGCGAAGATCGACGCGAATCGCATCGCCGACATCGGCGACACCAGTGAGGCCGGTGCGCTGCGCGTGGTCGAATCGATCTGGGGCGATCCGGACAACGACCGTCTGCTGATTGCCGAAGAGGATGAGAGCTACGCCAGCGAGTTCAAGGTCTATACGCTGGCAGGCCGCTTCACCGGCACCACCTTCGGCCGTGACGTGTTCAAGGCGCAGGCCGAAGGGGTGACCCTGCGGACCTGCGGCAAGGACGGCTGGTGGATCACCACCGAGCAGGGCAAGCAGCGCAGCGTGTTCCATCTGTTCGATCGGCACACGCTGAAGCCGGTCGGTGCCTTCCAGGGCAATACCGTGGCCAACACCGATGGCATCTGGCTGATGCAGCAGCCCAGCACGCGGTTCCCGCACGGTGCGCTGTATGCGGTGCATGACGATCAGGGCGTGGTCGCCTTTGACTGGGAAAGCATTGCCAGGCAGCTGGCGCTGCCGCTGGAGTGTGGCGCATGAGGCGGCACAGCACGCGCGCGTTCGTCGCCAGCCTGCTGCTGGCCCTGCCTCTGCTGGTCACCGCGGCGGTCGAACCCAACACGCAGGTGCCTGCGGGCAGCCGCCACTATGCGGCATCGCCACTGCCGGATCGTATCGTTGCCTCGCCCTCGGCCGACCCCAGCCACGGATTCGCCGTGGCCTGGCGCACGGATGGCAGCGTACAGGCGCCACTGCTGGAGATCGCGCGTGCCGGCGATTCGCCGGCCATCGAAGGCATTCGCGCGCTGCGCGCGACCACGCGGGCGCTGCAGACCGAGAACGGCCTGTCGCACCATCACCGCGTTGACATCGATGGCCTGCAGCCGGATACCGCATACATCTACCGTGTGCAGGGCAGGGCAGGCTGGAGTGCATGGAACCAGCTGCGCACGCTGGCCACCGCCGGGCAGCCGCTGACGCTGCTGTACTTCGGCGATACCCAGAACAAGAATCTCAGTCACGTCAGCCGCGTGGTCCGGGCCGCGCAGAAGGCGGCACCGGACGCTCGCCTGAGCCTGTTCGCAGGTGACCTGGTCAGCGGCGGCGACGGTGTGGACGACAGTGAATGGGGCGAATGGTTCGCCGCCACCGGCTGGCTGGCGCAGGAAACACTGGTGGCGCCTGCCATCGGCAATCACGAGTATTTCGAGGAGTTCGAGGACACTCCGCAGGAACGCCGTGTGCTGGGCCGGCACTGGCCGGTGACCTTCGCACTGCCGGGCAATGGCGCCGCTGCCGCGCAGCAGACCAGCTACTGGTTCGATGCGCAGGGCGTGCGCGTGGCGGTGCTTGATGGAACCTCGGCACTCGATCTCGGCACCGCCCAGGCCCAGGCACACTGGCTGGACAAGGTGCTGTCCGGCAATCCGCAGCCGTGGACCATCGTAATGCTGCACCAGCCCTTCTACTCGCCGCGCGAAGGCCGCGAGAACGCCGCATTGCGTGACGTGCTGCTGCCGGTGGTGCGTCGTCACCAGGTGGATCTGGTGCTGCAGGGGCATGACCACACCTATGGCCGCCGTGGCGAAGGACAGTCCGCCACACCGCAGTACGTGGTGACCGTGGCGGGACCGAAGCAGTACCGTCTTTCCGATGAAGCCCGAAGGACGATGGCCCCGGTGGCCGAGGACACCCAGCTGTTCCAGGTGCTGCGCATCGATCCGCAGCGCCTGCGCTATGAGGCGCGCACGGTGACCGGGCAGCTGTACGATGCTTTCGAGCTGCACCGCGACGCCAGCGGGGGCAAGCAGCGCACGGAGCTGACCGAAGGCCGCATCACGCCACGCGACTGCCCGCGCGCGCAGACTGCCAAGGGTCGCGCCGACCGTTGCTGGGAATAAGGAGACGCCGATGACCATGCCCCGACGCATCGTTCCTCTTGCTGCCATCGGTGCCGCTCTGCTGTTGCTGGCCGGTGCGGTGGCCGCCGCTGATGCGGTGCTGCATCCGTTCCTGGCGGCCCAGCCGCAGCAGGCACCGCAGGAGATGAACCTGGCCGTGGAAATTCCCGCTGGCAGCTTCACCAAGTATGAGATCAAGGACGACGGGCTGGTCCACGTCGACCGCTTCCAGTCGATGCCGGTGGCCTATCCGGCCAACTATGGTTCGATGCCGCGCACGCTGGCGGGCGACAACGATCCGTTGGACGCGCTGGTGCTGACCCGTGAACCCCTGCACCCCGGCGTGATCATCCGCTTCCGCCCGATCGGCTATCTGAAGATGATCGATGGCGGCGAACATGACGAGAAGGTCATCGGCGTGCCGACCGACAAGGTTGATCCGAGCTATGCAGGCGTCCGCGATCTGGCCGATCTGCCGGAGATCGAGCGGCAGCGCATCGAGGCGTTCTTCCGCGTGTACAAGGATCTGCCAGCTGGACGCAACCCGGTGCAGCTGCAGGGCTGGGGCAACGCGGCCGAGGCGCGTACGCTGATCCGCGAAGCCATGCAGCGTTTCGACGCCGGGAAGTAGTCCGGCTGCGGACGGCGTTGCACCCCTGCGCGGTCTTCACCTGTGCTGGCTATCATGGCCGCCTTCCACAGCAAAGGCGGTGCACGTGTCGGTAGCGTTGGTCTGGTTCCGTCGCGACCTGCGGCTGCAGGACAATCCGGCCCTGCAGGCCGCACTGGATGCGGGGCACGATGTGGTCCCTGTGTACATCCACGCGCCGCACGAAGAAGGCGAGTGGGCGCCGGGAGCGGCATCCAACGCCTGGCGTCATCGCTCGCTTGCCGCGCTGGATGCGGATCTGCGTGGCCGCGGTTCTTCCCTGGTGCTGCAGATCGGCGACAGCCTGCCGGTGCTGCAGGCACTGATCGCACGGACCGGTGCCACGGCGGTGTACTGGAACCGCAAGTACGAGCCCGCCACCCAGCCACGTGATGCCTCCATCAAGCGCACGCTGCGCGAGCAGGGCATCGATGCGCAGAGCTGCAACGGCAGTCTGCTGTTCGAGCCGTGGGATATCGCCACCCAGCAGGGGCAGCCGTACAAGGTGTTCACCCCCTACTGGCGCAACGTGCTCAGTCACTGGCGCCTGCCCGGGCTGCAGGCGGCGCCCTCGGCACTGGCAACGCATGCCGTCGAAGGCGAGTCGCTGCAGGCGCTCGGGCTGGCACCGGCGCTCGGCTGGGACGAGGGCTTCTGGGAGCACTGGCAGCCGGGAGAGGCCGGCGCGCTGGAGGCGCTTTCGGTGTTCAAGGACGGCGCGCTGCGAGGCTATCGCGCGCAGCGCGACCTGCCGGACCGGGTCGGCACCTCGCGGCTGTCACCGCACCTGCACTTCGGCGAGATCGCGCCCTGGCGCATCGCCCATGCGCTGGAAGGGCTGCGCAGCGCCGGTACCGACGCCGACATCGATGGCTACCTGCGGCAACTGGGCTGGCGTGACTTCGCCTACCACCTGCTGCATCACTTTCCAGAGACCCCCACCGGCAACCTCAACCCGCGCTTCGACCGCTTTCCGTGGGCCACGCCCAGCGCCGGCCAGCTGCATGACTGGCAGCGCGGCAACACCGGCGTACCGATCGTGGATGCCGGCCTGCGCGAGCTGTGGCATACCGGCTACATGCACAACCGGGTGCGGATGATCGTCGCCAGCTACCTGTGCAAGCACCTGCGCGCGCACTGGCTGCATGGCGCACGCTGGTTCTGGGACACACTGGTCGATGCCGACCTGGCGAACAACACGATGGGCTGGCAGTGGGTGGCCGGTACCGGTGCGGATGCAGCGCCTTACTTCCGCGTGTTCAATCCGGTCACCCAGGCCGAAAAGTTCGATCCTCAGGCGCGCTACATCACCCGCTGGGTACCGGAACTGGCGGCGCTGCCGGTGAAGGCGCGCTTCGCGCCGTGGCAGCATCCGCAGTGGCTGGCCGAGCACGCGCCGGAGTATCCGCGCAGCCCCCTGGTGGATCTGGCCGCCGGCCGGGATGCAGCGCTGGCCGCCTACCGCCAGTCGGGAGCGGGGTAAAGCGCCGTCGCGGGGTTCCAGACAGCTAGCTGAACAAGGGCCTGTCGAGCGGCGTGTTCATCATCCCGGCATCGCGTCCTGCTGTTTATCCTCTGGGCGGCCCGCAAGCCGCCGGCCCGACCGGAAACCAAGGAGACCATCATGATCCGCAACACCACCCGCAATGTCGCACTGGCCCTGATGAGCGCGGCCGTCCTGTCGGCCTGCGCCACCGGCGGTTCCTACGTGCAGAGCGATCAGTACGGCAACCCGACCGAGCAGCAGAACCGGACCGGTCGCAACGCGCTGATCGGTACCGCCATTGGCGTGGCCGCCGGCCTGCTCAGCGGCGACAGTGCGACCGAGCGCCGCCAGCACGCGCTGATCGGTGCAGGCATCGGCGCGCTCAGTGGCGCGGCCGTGGGCCAGTACCAGGATCGCCAGGAACGCGCGCTGCGCGAGCGCACTGCCAACACCGGCATCGATGTGCAGCGCCAGGGCGACAACATCATGCTGAACCTGCCCGACGGCATCACCTTCGATTTCGGCAAGTCGGCACTGAAGCCGCAGTTCTACGGCGCGCTCAACGGCGTGGCCGGTACCCTGCGTGATTACAACCAGACCATGATCGAAGTGGTCGGCCATACCGACAGCATCGGCAGCGATGCGGTCAACAACCGCCTGTCCAAGGAGCGCGCCGATTCGGTCGCCCAGTACCTGATCGGGCAGGGCGTGCAGAGCGTGCGTATCGAAACGCTGGGCGCCGGCAAGGCGTACCCGATTGCCGACAACAGCACCGATGCCGGCCGTGCCAAGAACCGCCGTGTTGAAATCCGCGTGATTCCGTTGCAGCAGTAACGCGCGGCGCGTGCGTGCAGGTCCGGCGCAGCCGGAACGGGAATGCCGCCCTTGCAGGCGGCATTTTCGTTGGGCGAGATGCGCGGCGCCTAGCGCAGGAACGGCGGCCGGGTCATGCTGCGGCCGTCGGCCGCACCACGATCTCGTTCACGTCCACGTCGTCGGGCTGCTCGATGGCGAACCGCACCGCGCGCCCGATCGCATCCGGCTGCAGGGCGATGGCGCGATAGCCGACCATCATTTCGGCGGCGACCGGGTCGGTGATGCTGTCCGCAAGCTCGCTTTCCACCACGCCGGGGTGGATGCAGGTGACCCGCAGCTCGCGGTGTTCCTGGCGCAGGCCCTCCGAGATGGCGCGTACCGCGTGCTTGGTGGCGCAGTAGACCGCAGCGGTCGGTACGACCGACAGCGCGCCGATGGACGCGATGTTGATGATCTGTCCGCGGCCGCGTGCGCACATATGGGGCAACACGGCTGCGATCCCGTGCAGTACACCGCGGATGTTGACGTCGATCATCCGGTCCCATTCGTCCACCTTCAGTGATGCCATCGGCGACAGTGGCATCACACCGGCATTGTTGACGATCACATCAATGGCGCCGAATTCCTCCAGGGCTGAAGTGGCGAACGCCTCGACCTGCGCGCGCTGGGTCACGTCCAGCGCATGCACGCGTACGTCGGCGCCGTGCTGGCGCAGTTCATCCGCCAGCGCCTGCAACCGTTCGAGGCGGCGCGCGCCCAGCACCAGGCGGGCACCCGGCTGCGCCAGCGAGCGGGCGATGCCGGCGCCGATGCCGCTGGAGGCACCGGTGATCAGGATGGTTCGGGAATGGCTCATGGCAGGTCTCCGGAAGGGCTAGGGGGAAATGCCGGGTCGTGCCCGGTGCAGCCACGGTAGACGGCCTGCCTCGTCGCGATAAGATGGCGACTGCTGACTACCTTGTATAGATCCGCTAACCAATGTCCGTCGATCTCAATGCCCTCGCGGTGTTCCAGCGGGTAGCCGACTGCAGCAGCTTCACCGCGGCGGCCCAGCAACTGGGCGTGACCCGGTCGGCCGTCAGCCAGACCATCGCCCGGTTGGAACAGTCGCTCGGTGTCGCTCTGGTGCTGCGCACCACCCGCAGCGTCAACCTCACCGATGCCGGCCAGGCGCTGCTTGCGGCGGTCAGACCCGCCCTGGCTGAGCTGGGCAGCGCCGTGGAGTCCACGCTACGTCGCGGCAGCACCCTCAAGGGCCAGCTGCGCTTGGCCGTGTCCTCCATTGCCGAGCATTTCCTGGCCGGTCCCCTGCTGGCCAGCTTCGCCGCCCGGCACCCGGAGCTGCAGCTGGACATCACGGTGACCGATGAGGAGTTCGACATCGTCGAGGCGGGTTTCGACGCGGGCGTGCGTCTGGGCGAGGTGATCGCCCAGGACATGGTGGCGATTCCGGTGTCCGGCCGGCAGCGGCAGGTGGTGGTGTGCACTCCGCGGTATGGGCAGCAGCACGGCATGCCCAGGCACCCGCGCGAGCTGCCCGGGCACCGTTGCATCGGCTGGCGCGCCGCACCACGCAAGGCGCCCTATCGCTGGGAATTCGAAGAGAGCGGACGCGAGTTCAGCGTCGATGTGCAGCCGGAGATCACCAGCAATGACATGGCCACGATGACCCGCCTGGCATTGGCGGGCGCCGGGCTGGCCTTCGGCATGGAGGACACATGGCGCCCGTGGCTGCAGCGTGGGGAACTGGTCAGCGTGCTGGAGCCGTACTGTCCGTGGTTCGCAGGGTTCTTCCTGTATTACCCCAGCCGGCGCCAGGCCGAGCCGAAGCTGCGGGCACTGATCGAGCATCTGCTGGAACAGCGCGCCGCATGACGCCGGGCAGGCCCCGCTTCACGCCGCCGGCGCGGCCACCTTCTCCAGGATCCGCTTGCCGCTGATCTCAAGCGCGGCATCTTCCTGCTCCTGCTGCTGCCGCGCCAGCTTCGCGCCAGGGCACTGCGCCAGCATGTAATTGGCGTCGAAGTTGAGCTTCTCCACCAGGAAGTCGACGAATGCGCGCACCTTCGGCGAGACCAGGCGGCCGCCGGCAAAGACCGCGTTGAAATCCACCTCCGGACCTGTCCACCCGGCAAGCACGCGACGGACCATGCCTGACTCGACGAACGGCTTGGCCATCACATCGCCGGTCAGCAGCAGGCCTTCACCGCACACCAGCGCGCCGTTGAGCGCGGACATGTCGTTGGCCGTCATCAGCGGCGTCACCGGGAAGTCACGCAGTTCCCCTCCGTTCTCGCCCAGCTGCCAGGTAAAGCGCGGTGAATTGCCAGTGTGGTAGGGCTTGCGCATGGCCAGGATGCGATGGAACTGAAGCTCTTCCGGGTGCAGTGGTTCGCCGTAGCGCTCGATGTAGGCTGGGCTGGCGAACACCTGCGTGCGCAGGCTGCCGAGCTTGCGTGCGACCAGGTTGGAATCGGGCAGGGCGCCGACGCGCAGGGCCAGATCGGCTTCACCGGCGATCAGGTCGAGCTTCTCGTTGCCCATGTGCATGTCCAGGCGGATTTCCGGGTACTGCGCATGGAACTGGCCCAGCAACGGCGCGATCCAGGTGATGCCGATGGAGTAGGGCACAGTGAAACGCAGCCAGCCGCGTGGGCCGGACTGCAACTGGCTGACCGCGCTCTCGGCTTCTTCCAGCTCGCGCGCGATGCGCTGGCAGTGCTCGTGGTAGATCGAGCCCGCCTCGGTCAGGCCAAGACGGCGCGTGGTCCGGTGCAGCAGGCGCGCGCCCAGCCGCGTCTCCAGCTCCTGCACCTTGCGGCTGACAGTGGTCTTGGGCAGGCCGAGCGCTTTGGCAGCTGCGATGAAGCTGCCCTGCTCGACCACTTTGACGAAGATCAGCGTTTCATTGAGATCGTGGGACATGGTCGGGAGTCCTGGACGTCGGGGGTGGGACAATCGTGACAGATCGATTGGACCGGGAACGGGATGATTATTCCCCTTAATCAGGACTAATCAAGTAAAGGTTTGAGGTCTATCGTGGCGCCATTCGTGAAATGGAGTCCCCCCGCCATGAGCCTGCGCAACATTCTTGCCCGTTTCCGGCATGCCGGCCAGAACGCCCTGGATCTGGCGATGACCGTTGAGATCCGCCCGAGTTCCTTGGTGCACAAGGATTTCCGTGAGTTTACCGCGCCCATGCGGCAGCAGCGTGGCGGTGCCATCCGCTTGGCGCCGCAGAAGAGCGATCGACTGCGCCGAATCGGGACTATCCCGGATTTGGGAGGAAATGTCCCGTGAATGGGATTCTGATGCCCGAAGTCCTGGTCCTCGGCGGAACCGGTGCGGTCGGCCAGGGCGTGGTCGGTGCGCTGCTGGAAGCCGGCAGCCCGGTGCTGGTGGTCGGCCGCGATCCAGGACGGCTGGCGTCGCTGGAAGCGCAGTTCGCCGATGAGCCCGGCCTGCAGACCATGCTCGGTTCACTGGCAGACGACGGTTCGGCGCAGGTCCTGGCCGAGCGCGTCGCGCAGCGCCCGCGGCCGTTGGCAGCGGTGATCGCGGCCATGGGCGGTCCTTACAACCGTGGCCGGGTGATGGACCGCAAGGGCGACGAACTGCTCGGCGCACTGCAGGCCGACCTGATGCCCCATGTGCATGCGGTACGCCACCTGCTGCCGCTGCTGCGTGACAACGTGCATGCGCGGCGCTACGTGATGATCGGCAGCCCTGCCGGTCTCAAGCCCTGGGCCGGCTACGGCGAGACCTCGATCACCACCGCCGCCCTGCGCATGTACGCACAGGTGGTGCACCAGGAAGCACAGGCGGTCGGTGTCCGCGCGCAGATGCTGGAGGTGTGCAGCCCGGTGTGTACACCGGCCAACGCCGCCAACGCCTGCATCGAGTGGCCGAGCTCGCTGCTGGTCGGCCGGCGCGTGGTGTCGCTGCTTGATGGCTGCCGCGACAACCGCGCCATCGTTCGCTGCGACAGCAGCGATGCGGAACTGCCGCGGGGCCTGCTGCGACTGGAAGTTCCACCACCGTGGCGCGACGCCGTCGGTGTCGCTTGACCTTGACCTTGGTTGAGGTTGCAGCATACGCCGCACTTTCTGATAGCCATTCTCATTAGCTGTACCACCCCTCCGTACGGATGCATGCCATGACTTCCCCCAAAACCACCCCACATCGTTTCGGCCATCGCATTGCGATGGTCGGCGTGTCGATCCTCGCCGCGGCGGTGCTCGCTGCCTGCAGTGGCGGCCATGCCGAAGAAGCCGGTGCACCGCCCCCGCCGCAGGTCAGCGCAGCGCCGGTGCTGGTCAAGCAGATCAGCCAATGGGACGAGTTCAGCGGCCGCATCGAGGCGGTGCAGAGCGTTGAACTGCGTCCGCGCGTGTCCGGCTACATCGACAAGGTCAACTACGTCGAAGGCCAGGAAGTGAAGAAGGGCGATGTGCTCTTCACCATCGACGCGCGCAGCTACCAGGCCGAGTACGATCGCGCCGCCGCTGAACTGGCCCGCGCCCGCACCCAGGCAACCCTGGCCCGCAGTGAATCGGAGCGGGCCAAGCGCCTGGCCGAGCAGCAGGCGATCTCCACCGAGACCGCCGAGCAGCGTCGCGCTGCGGCAGACCAGTCCGGCGCAGCCGTGCAGGCCGCGCAGGCGGCACTGGATGCTGCCCGGCTCAACCTGGAGTTCACCAAGGTGCGTGCGCCGATCGACGGCCGTGCCGGCCGCGCGATGGTCACCGCGGGCAACCTGGTCACCGCCGGCGACAGCGCCAGCGTGCTGACCACGCTGGTCTCGCTGGACACCGTGTTCGTCTACTTCGATGCCGACGAAAGCACTTTCCTGCGTTACGCGCAGATGGCACGCAAGGGCGAGCGCCCGAGCGAGCGCGACAGCGACCTGCCGGTGAAGGTTGGCCTGTCGGGTGAAGAAGGCTACCCGCACGCGGGCAAGGTCGACTTCCTCGACAACCAGGTTGCACGCAGCACCGGCACCATCCGCGTGCGTGCGCTGCTGGACAATGCCGACCGGCAGTTCACCCCGGGGCTGTTCGCCCGTGTGCAGCTGCTGGGCAGTGGCCAGTTCCAGGCGATGCTGATCGACGACAAGGCTGTGCTGACCGACCAGGATCGCAAGTACGTGTACGTGGTCGACAAGGATGGCAAGGCCCAGCGCCGCGACATCCGCCTTGGCCGCACAGCGGAAGGCCTGCGCATCGTCGAGCAGGGCCTGTCCGCAGGCGACAAGGTCATCATCGATGGCGTGCAGAAGGTCTTCATGCCGGGCATGCCGGTGCAGGCCAAGGCGGTGGCGATGCAGCCGGCTGCGACCGCCGCACCAGGCCGTGATGCCACTGCTGCGCTGAACCGCTGATCCGCCGTCTCCTGATCCGAGTTTCCGCTTAGCTGCCGGCGCCAGCGGCGGCCTTCCCTGCCTTCGTCATATCGGCGAGGGGCAGGGTGGCTGTTGCCCGCCGGCGGCATTTCCCAGGAATTCCTCCATGGACTTTTCCCGTTTCTTCATCGACAGGCCGATCTTCGCGGCGGTACTGTCGATCGTGATCTTCGCCGCAGGCCTGATCACGATTCCGATCCTGCCGATCAGCGAGTACCCGGAAGTGGTGCCGCCGTCGGTGGTCGTGCGCACGGTCTATCCGGGCGCCAATCCCAAGGTCATCGCCGAAACCGTCGCCACGCCGCTTGAAGAGGCGATCAACGGCGTCGAGGGCATGATGTACCTCAAGTCGGTCGCCGGTTCCGACGGCGTGCTGCAGATGACCGTCACCTTCCGCCCGGGCACTGATCCGGACGCGGCGGCGGTGAAGGTGCAGAACCGTGTGGCGCAGGCGCAGGCACGCCTGCCCGAGGACGTACGCCGGCAGGGCGTGACCACGCAGAAGCAGTCGCCCACCTTCCTGATGGTCGTGCATCTGACGTCGCCCAATGGCAAGTACGACACCCTGTACCTGCGCAACTACGCCCGCCTGCACGTCAAGGACGCGCTGGCACGCATTCCCGGCGTGGGCGACGCGCAGATCTTCGGTGGTGGTGACTACGCCATGCGCGCATGGCTGGACCCGGACAAGGTTGCTTCGCGCGGCCTGACGGCCAGCGACGTGGTGCGTGCCATGCGTGAGCAGAACGTGCAGGTCTCTGCAGGTCAGCTCGGCGCCGAGCCGCTGCCGAACAGCCAGTTCCTGACCCTGATCAATGCCCAGGGCCGCCTGCGCAGCGAGCAGGAGTTCGGCGACATCGTGCTCAAGAGCGGTGTCGACGGCGAGATCGTGCGCCTGTCCGACGTTGCCCGCCTGGAACTGGGCGCTGGCGACTACACCCTGCGCTCGCAGCTCGACGGCAAGAATGCGGTGGGTATCGGCATCTTCCAGTCGCCCGGTGCGAATGCACTGGAGATTCGCGACAAGGTCATCGCCACGATGGACGAGATGCAGAAGACCATGCCCGCCGACGTGAAGTACGAAGCGGTGTACGACACCACCATCTTCGTGCGTGATTCGATCAAGGCGGTGGTCTCGACCCTGCTTGAAGCGATCGCCCTGGTGGTGCTGGTGGTGATCCTGTTCCTGCAGACCTGGCGCGCGTCGATCATTCCGCTGATCGCGGTTCCGGTGTCGGTGGTCGGTACCTTCGCAGCGCTGTACGTACTGGGCTTCTCGATCAACACGCTGAGCCTGTTCGGCCTGGTGCTGGCGATCGGTATCGTGGTCGACGACGCGATCGTGGTGGTGGAGAACGTTGAACGCAACATCGAAGAAGGTCTGTCGCCGACCGCAGCCGCCCACCAGGCCATGCGTGAGGTGTCCGGCCCGATCGTTGCGATCGCACTGGTGCTGTGCGCGGTGTTCGTGCCGATGGCGTTCCTGTCGGGCGTCACCGGTCAGTTCTACAAGCAGTTCGCTGTCACCATCGCCATTTCCACGGTGATCTCGGCGATCAACTCGCTGACCCTGTCGCCGGCCCTGGCCGCCCGCCTGCTGAAGGCCCATGGCGCTCCGAAGGATGGCCCGAGCCGTCTAATCGATCGCCTGTTCGGCTGGGTGTTCCGCCCGTTCAACCGCTTCTTCAAGTCCAGCTCGGAGAAGTACGAGCGCGGCGTGGCGCGCATCCTCGGCCGTCGCGGCGCCGTGTTCGTGGTCTACGCGATCCTGCTGGTCGGTACCGGTGTGATCTTCAAGCTGGTGCCGCCGGGCTTCATCCCGACCCAGGACAAGCTGTACCTGATCGCGGGCGTGAAGCTGCCGGAAGGTTCGTCGATCGCACGTACCGATGAAATGCTGCGCAAGGTCGCCAAGATCGCCCAGGAAACCGACGGCGTGGCGCATACCATTTCGTTCCCGGGCCTGAACGCGCTGCAGTTCACCAACACCCCGAACACCGGTGTGGCGTTCATTCCGCTCAAGCCGTTCAACGAGCGTCATGGCCGGACCGCGGCGGAGATCAACGCCGAGATCAACCAGAAGATCGCAGGCCTGCAGGAGGGCTTCGCGTTCGCGATGATGCCGCCGCCGATCCTGGGCCTGGGCAACGGCAATGGCTACCAGATGTTCATCGAGGACCGCGGCAACCTGGGCTACGGCGCGCTGCAGAATGCCGTGCAGGCGATGCAGGGGACCGTTGCACAGACTCCGGGCATGGCCTTCCCGATCAGCAGCTACCAGGCCAACGTGCCGCAGCTGGATGCGGAAGTGGACCGTGTGAAAGCGAAGGCGCAGGGCGTGCAGCTGACCGAGCTGTTCGACACGCTGCAGACCTACCTGGGTTCGGCGTACGTCAACGACTTCAACCAGTTCGGCCGCACCTGGCAGGTGATCGCCCAGGCGGACGGCCCGTTCCGTGAGAGCGTCGAGGACATCGCCAAGCTGCGCACCCGCAACGACCGCGGCGAGATGGTGCCGATCGGTTCGATGGTGACCATCAAGCAGACGTTCGGCCCGGACCCGGTGCTGCGTTTCAACGGCTATCCGGCAGCGGACCTGGCCGGCGAGGCCGACCCGCGCCTGCTGTCCTCGGCGGAAGCGATGAACAAGTTGACCGAGATCGCCGGGCAGGTGCTGCCGGTCGGCATGGCCACCGAATGGACCGACCTGAGCTACCAGCAGGCCACCCAGGGCAAGGCCGCGTTCATCGTGTTCCCGGTGGCGATCATGCTGGCCTTCCTCGTGCTGGCCGCGCTGTACGAGAGCTGGTCGCTGCCGCTGGCGGTGATCCTGATCGTGCCGATGACCCTGCTGTCGGCTCTGTTCGGCGTATGGCTGACCGGCGGCGACAACAACGTGTTCGTGCAGGTGGGCCTGGTGGTGCTGATGGGCCTGGCATGCAAGAACGCGATCCTGATCGTCGAGTTCGCCCGTGAGCTGGAGATGGGCGGCAAGGGCATCGTCGAGGCCGCGCTGGAAGCCTGCCGCCTGCGCCTGCGCCCGATCGTGATGACCTCCATTGCGTTCATCGCCGGCACCGTGCCGCTGGTGCTTTCGCACGGTGCGGGTGCCGAGGTGCGCTCGGTGACCGGTATCACGGTGTTCGCCGGCATGCTGGGCGTCACCCTGTTCGGCCTGTTCCTGACCCCGGTGTTCTACGTCGCCCTGCGCAAGTTAGTCACCCGCAACGGCGGTGGCCAGCTGGTGCAGCACGGCGAGCCCACCATTCATCACTGATACGGAACCCCGTCGCCGCCGGTCGATGATCGGCGGCGGCTTCTCCCTCCAAAGGCATGAATCCATGAACACCCATCAGAACAAGATCGCGCTGGTTACCGGCGCTACCCGTGGCATCGGTGCCGAGACCGTGCGTCAGCTGGCGAAGGAAGGCGTGCACACGCTGCTGGCCGGCCGCAAGCGTGAGACGGCGGTGGAGCAGGCACTGAAGCTGCAGGCGGAAGGCCTGCCGGTGGAAGCGCTGCAGCTGGACGTTACCGACGCTGCGAGCATCGCCGACGCGGTCGAGCAGGTGCGCCAGAGTCACGGTCGGCTGGACATCCTGGTCAACAACGCCGGCATCATGATCGAGAACCCGGCACAGGCACCGTCGGAGCAGTCGCTGGATACGTGGCGTCGCACCTTCGACACCAATGTATATGCACTGGTGGCGGTGACCCAGGCGTTCCTGCCGCTGCTGAAGCAGGCCAAGGCCGGGCGCATCGTCAACGTGTCCAGCATCCTCGGCTCGCAGACCCTGCACGCCGACCCGGGTTCGGGCATCTATGACTTCAAGATTCCGGCCTACAACGCCTCCAAGGCGGCGGTGAACAGCTGGACGCTGGCCCTGGCATACGAGCTCCGCAGCTCGCCGATCAAGGTGAACACCGTGCACCCGGGCTACGTCAAGACCGACATGAATGGTGGCCACGGCGAGATCGAGATCGCCGAAGGTGCGCGTTCCAGCGTGCAGATGGCGCTGATCGGCCCTGAAGGCCCGAGTGGCAGCTTCACCTATCTGGGCGAGGTGCTGCCATGGTGATCCGCACCCTGGCGGTGGCCGTTTCCAGCCTCGTGCTGGCCGGCTGTGTCACCGTCGGTCCCAATTACAAGGCGCCCCAGCAGGAGCCTGTCGTCCTGCAGGGCGCGGAGCAGCCGGTGTTCAGCACCACATCGCCCGTTGCCAGCTGGTGGGCGCAGTTCGATGACCCGGTGCTGGAAGAGCTGGTGCACGGCGCACTGTCGAGCAATCTCGACC
Source organism: Stenotrophomonas sp. TWI169 (assembly GCF_039674705.1). NCBI lineage: Bacteria > Pseudomonadati > Pseudomonadota > Gammaproteobacteria > Lysobacterales > Lysobacteraceae > Stenotrophomonas > Stenotrophomonas sp. TWI169. Next base: position 23,724 of record NZ_JBDJOB010000027.1, read on the forward strand.
TGCGCGTGGCCGTGGCGCGTGTCAGCCAGGCGCGGGCGGTGTTCGTCGAAAGCCGCTTCGACCAGGCACCGCACGTGACCGCAGGCGGCAGTTACGATCGCCGCAAGCAACCCGATCCGCAGCTGGGTGGGCAGCGGGTGTTCAGTGAAAGCTACCAGCTCGGCTTCGATGCGGGCTGGGAGCTGGATCTGTTCGGCCGCAAGCGCCGTGCTGCCGAAGCTGCACGCGCCGATCTGGGGGCCGAGCAGGCCAACCTGGCCGATGCGCAGGTACTGGTTGCCGCCGAAGTGGCACGCAACTACTTCGAGCTGCGCGGCACGCAGAAGCGCATCGCCGTGGCCCAGCACACACTGGTCAATCTGCGTGATACGCAGAAGCTGACCGAGGCGCGCTGGGAACTGGGTGCCGGCAGCGAGCTGGATGTGCAGAGCAGCCGTGCCCGGCTGAAGGCGATCGAGGCCGATATTCCCCTGCTGGAAGTGGCCGAGACGCAGTCCCGCAATCGCCTGGCGGTGCTGCTGGGCCAGCGCCCGGAAGTACTGGCCGACATGCTCGCGCCGCATGAGGTGCCGGCGTTCGCCAAGCCGTTGCCGCTGGGCGATACCCGCGAGCTGCTGCGCCAGCGTGCCGACGTGCGTGCGGCCGAGCGGCGGCTGGCAGCCGCCACGGCACGGGTGGGGGTGGCAACGGCCGATCTGTTCCCGCGGTTGTCGCTTTCCGGTTTCGTCGGCTTCCTCGGCGGCGACGCCAATGGCCTGGTCAACGGCAGCAACAAGGCCTGGTCGCTGACGCCGTCGTTGAGCTGGGCGGCCTTCGATTTCGGAACCGTGCGCGCACGTCTGCGTGCCAGCAAGGCCGAGGCCGAGGGCGTTGCCGCGCAGTACGAGCAGACGGTGCTGCTGGCACTGGAAGACACCGAGAACGCGCTGACACGCTACTCCAAGCAGCAGGCAAGGCTGGCGATCGTGGTGGAGCAGGCGCAGGCCGCACGACGAGCCGAGTCGCTGGCGCAGATCCGCTATCGCGAGGGCTCGGAAGACTTCCTGACCCTGCTCGACGCGCAGCGCACCCAGCTGGCCGCCGATGATGCACTGGCGGCCGCCGAGGCGGAGGTCAACGTCAGCGTAGTCGGCGTATACAAGGCGCTGGGTGGTTGGGGCCAGTCCCCGCAGGCGCCGAGCGTGGCACAGGTGAATTGACCGGACGGGGACGGAGGCAGTGGCCTCCGTCCCCGTTTCCGGTCAGGGCCACCGATGGGCGGGCGCCTGCCGCCCTGCCATGCCGTCCTCCACACTTTGCGAACTCAGGCAGGGCAGCGCGGCGTGAGCCGTGGACACCGTCACATTCATGACGCTTCTGACTCTCCCGGAAGCGCCTTCTGCCGTGTAACAAGTGGGGCGGGCCATCAGAGGACAGGCGATGACGGACGGCAAGCGGGATACCCAACGAATGTTGTTCGGCGATCCGGGACCACCCGGTGCAGGACTGTCCGTCGCGGTGGTCGTTCTGCTGGTGCTGGCGATGCTGGCCGCGGCCATCGGCTTCGTGCGGCTGCCGGACTCCATGTTGGGCCTGGGCCTGATCGGCGTGGCCGTGCTGCTGGCCATCGGCGCTCGCATCTGCCAGGCGCGCGATCAGCACCAGGCGCTGTATCGCCTGTTGGCGCGGCAGCCGCCGCGGTGAACGCGGCGGCAACCCGACTCAGGGCCGGGGCCAGTCCAGCTCGACCACCAGCGGGAAGTGATCCGAGGGCAGCACGCCGTCGATGCGACGGTCATCGGTCAGGAAGCTGCGCGCACGGAAGCCTCTCACCAGTACCCAGTCCAGCTGCGTGGTGGCCTTGCCGGTGAAATCATGGAAGGTCAGGCGCGGCCCCTGGGGAGACGCCACCTGGGTGCGTGCGTCCTGCAGAACGCGGGTGAGCGTCGCGTAGGTTCCGCCCCCGGGTTCACTGTTGAAGTCGCCCGTCAGCACCACCGGCAGATCCGGCGGCAGCGTCGCCACCCGCCTGCCGATCAGCTCGGCTCCCTTGACCCGGCGCGGTTCGTCTTCGTCGCGATAGGGCAGGTGGGTGTCCATGAAGTAGAAGCGGCGGCCATCGTCAAGGCGACGGAACAGGGCCCAGGTCACCATGCGCGGGTACAGGTTGCCCCAGGTGATGCTGCCGGCGATCTCCGGTGTATCGGACAGCCAGAAGTTGCCGGATTCCTCCACGGCCAGCACCCGCGTGTCGTAGAACACGCCCATGTGCTCATCGCCGCTGCCACCGCGCCGTCCTTCACCGAACCACGCGTAGCCGGGCAGGTGGCCGGCGAGATAGTCGGCCTGTTCCTGTACCAGCTCCTGGGTGCCGATGACGGCCGGGCGGGCATCCAGGATGACCTTGACCATCGCATCGCGGCGATCCGGCCAGCGCTTGCCTGGCGCGGTGTCGGCCGGGGTGCGGACATTGAAGGACATCACCTTCAGCGGCGCAGGGGCCGCCGCCCAGGCGATGGCGGGAAGAGCGAAGGCCAGCAGCGCACACAGCGCAGGGCGACGGAAACGCGACAGCATCGTGGAATCCCTCCATTCCATGTAAACGATTCCATGAAGGATGGCACGGATTGGCAGGGGAGGGTATGCCGGGATGGGTCATTGGCGTGGCGGCTGCACGGGGGCCCGCTCAGTCTTCGATCTCGCCGCGTCGCGCGGCCGCGCGCACGGCCTGCGCCGTCGTCGCAACGCCCAGGCGCTGGCGCGCGCGGCGCAGGTGGTTCTCCACGGTGCGCGCGGACAACCCCAGCGTGGCGGCGATCTCCGCCTGGCGCCGGCCGGCTGCGACCCAACGCAGAACCTCGCGTTCCCGCGTGCTCAGTTCGCCCAGGGGGCGTTCAGCCGGTGCTTCGGCCAGCCGGCGGGCGGCGCGGAATGCTGCTGTGCCGGCAGACTCCAGCAGCAGCCGGGCAGGCGCGGAAGCGTCGATGATCGTTCCGGCGAAACTGATCGCCCCTTCCAGCCCCGTGGTTCCGAACACGGGTACCTGCAGGCCATGCAGGCCGTCGCCGCGGGGCTGCCTGACCACCTGGTAGCGGGCCCCCCTTGCGCCGTCGCGCTTGCTCCAGAAGAACGGGGCATCGCTGTCGAGCACGTGGCGGTTGACCGGGCAGGCATGCAGGTAGCGGGCAAGATCGGTCTCACGCCCTTCGCCCAGCCAGTCGCCCTCGATCCAGTACACGCGGTGTGCGCCGCGTTCGAGCCCGGTGCCGGCCGCAAACACCAGCACGCGATCGTAGCCGAGGGGCGCGGCGATCGAGCGAAGCAGCGCGCCGATCTCGGCGATCGAACGCGCCTGCTCCAGTTCCAGCAGCATCGGCACCAGCGCGGCCACGGTGTTCAGCGACCTGCCAGCGCGTCCAGCAGGGTGCGTGCGGCCAACTGGCCGAGTGCATTGCCGGCCAACGGACTATCGCCTGTCAGCAGCAGGCGATCCTGCAGCACGCTGCCGTCAATACCCTCGTTGACGATCTGCACGCCCTGCTGCGCGAGCTTTTCACCGAAGAACCACGGCAGTTGCCCGGGCATGTAGCCGATGTCCGGCGTCTGCCGGTCCATCGCATCGGGGAAGGCGCAGATGCGGTAGCCACGGAACAGCGAATCACCGCACGCTTCATCGATCCCGGCAGCCAACAGCGCTGCAGGGCCGTGGCAGAGCGTGATGATGTAGCGCTGCTGTGCCATCGCCCAGTGCAGCGCCTTGCTGACCGCGCGGCTCTCCGGCAGACCGATCAGTGCACCATGCCCGCCCGGAATGAAGATGGCTGCATAGTCCGACGCCGCGTCCAGCGAGGCCACGATGTCGTCCAGCACCTTCGGCTGGCGGAACCGCGCCTGGTAACGTTCGTACAGACCGCCGATGTCGCGGTCCTCGCCGGGGAAGGCCCACCATTCGAACTTCACGGCGTTGCCGGACAGGGTTGCCACATCGAAGTCGAAGCCGGCCTTGTCCAGGTGATACATCGGCAGCAGCGTTTCGACCGGGTGATTGCCGGTGGAGAACAGGTGGCCGTTGGCGGTCGGCAGGTAGCGCTCATCGGCGCCGATCATCAGTATCTTCCAGCGGCCATCCCGGCGTGCGTCGGCATAGTCCGCGCCGGACAGATTGCTGGTGGGTGACGTGAACTGCGAGAGCGACCAGGGCGAGGGAAAGAAGGCATCGCGCTCGGCCGGATCGGGACGGGGTTGGCGGCTGAGGTCCTGGGTGTTCATGTGGCTGGCCTGCTGTCGGGGAGGTGCGGCCAGCATAGGAGGCACTGTGCGTACGTGCGATGAGGGATTTCCCGCAACGGCTGAACCGCCGTCCCGGCTGGTGGCGGAACGGCGATCAGCCTGCGCTACTCATCGCGCCGGTCGTGTGCCTGCATGTCTTCATGCAGGATGCGCCTGAGCTCGACGATGGCGGGCGTGGCTTCCTGCACGCTGTGACCGGACACGATCACCTTCTCCGATTCGGCGCCCGGCAGGTGCGAACTCCAGTACGGCACCAGTCCGTCGCTGGTCTGCTCCAGCGGTCCATCGGCTTTGGCGCGCGCGATGATGGAGTGGTAGCGCACGCTCGGAGACATCGGCAGATCGGCGACGGCCTTGACGAAGGGGTCATCCTTGTCGAGATTCTGGATGCTGTTCATCTGGTAGCCGTGCTTGCCGTCGTCGCGGTCGACGTGGCCGTCGTTGGCGATCGTCGCCACGTCCTCCAGCACGGTCAGTGGCAGCCGTACCAGACGGCCGATCCAGCGCCCGAGGCGGGTACCGGCGACGTCGGTGCCGCGATGCGGCGTGGCAATGAATACCACCCGTGAGATCTCCGGTTCCGGCTTGAACGTGAGCACCGGCGCGCCGCGGGTGCGCAGCAGCTCGCGCTGTGCCGGCGTCATCTGCGCGGTTGCCAGCAGGGTCTCGACCAGATGGTCGCCGGACGAAGACACCATCAGCCGCGAGATCACTCCGCCCATGCTGTGCCCGACCAGCACCATGTCATGCGAGGCCGCCGCCTTTCCAGTGGGATCGAAGTGCTGCAGCACGTCGGCCAGCATGTGGCGGATCGCATCGTGGCTCATCGCGATGGGCATATTGGTCGGGTAGTAGAACTGCCACACCTGGAAGTCCCGGCGGATCTCATCGTCGCGCATCAGCTCGTTGGCGACGTTGACCCATGCCTCCGGGCTGCTTGCCAGGCCGTGGATCATCAACAGCACGCGGCGCTTCGGGTCGTAGGGCTGCATCATGTACAGATGCGGCGTATCGATGCCGCCCTTGCTGCCGAACAGCGAGCGCAGCGATTGCCGGCTGAAGTTGGAGCGTGCGAGCCACAGCGCGTAGCCTGCCGTGAAGTTGGCCGCCAGTGGCACCTGCTGGCCATGCAGGGTGACTTCCGAAACCTGGTAGGGATCGTGGATCTCCACCTCCGGCTCGTCGTCGTGCAGCACTTCCCACAGGTTGTCGCCGGAGAACCGCAGCAGCACCGACATCGAAGGTGATGGCATTTCGCTCCAGCTGCGCTGTACCGGCGCAGCTGCGCTGGCCTCGGCAGCAGGCGTGTCCACGTCGCTGCCGGGATCATCCATCACCGCCACCAGCTCGGCGCCGAAGCCATCCCGGCGATGCACGCTGCGCAGGGTACCGGTGAACGAGAGCGCTGCGGCGGGAACCAGCTCCCTCGGCGTACGCTCGTCCAATGGCGAGCCGTCGTCCGATGGCGCCAGCACAAAGGTCCATCGTCCCAGCTGGAAGCGGCTGGTGTCGCTGTGCACCCGGCCAGTGGCGTAGGCCTCGAACAGCTGCACGGAGGCTTCCTGCACGGCCAGGTTGTAGTAGTCCCGCACCTGCGTCTGGCGATCCTCGAAACCCCGCTGGTTGGCGGTGCGCTCGGTGAAGAACAGATAGGCGTAGGCCTGCCTCGCAACCTGCATCCACGCATCCAGACGCGGCTGGAAGCCGGCGTCCAGTTCGGTGACCACGGCCTTGGCGCGGCCTTCGGCGGAGTACTCGCGCTTGGGGGCGGGCAGAGTCAATGCGTACTGCAGCCAGAGTTCGGCCAGGGCCGAGCGCTTGTCTTCCTCGCGCACGACGATGCTGGCCTCCATTGCATCGATGCAGGGCGGACCGGGCCTGGCGCAGACACCCTCGTCCAGACCGGCCACGCGCAGGGTTTCCAGGGTGGCCGAGCTGAGCTTGCCGGTGGTGAGGATGTCACCGCGCTTGAGCGCGATGTACTGGCCGGGGGTAACCGAGGCGACCTGCACCGAGGGCCCGAACTGGCGCAGGGTGGCGCAGCCGCTCAGCGCCAGCAGCAGGGTGAAGACGAGAGCCGTGCGGCCGACGATGCCCATTCCCGTGGTTGCCATACGATCCTCCTGCGCGGTCGCGCCACTCTAGCGGGAGGCATGTCAAGGCGGAAGCGGCGTGCGCCGGTTCCTTCAGCGGCCGGTCGTCAATCGTCCAGATCGCTGTTGCGGATTGCCAGGACCACCGCAGCAGTACATGCCAGGACACCGAGCAGGAAGCCGATGGCTATGCCGTCGAACCAGTTCATGGGTTTCGTGCCGGGAATGTGGGAGATGGTGGCCTGTGGATCTGACCGGCGGGCAACGCATGGCGCAGCGGCCGTGGCGGGCCGCTGCGCCCGGGCCTCAGTTGCTGGCCTCCCTGACAGCTTCTGCGGCGTCGATGATGCCCGGACCGCAACCCCCCGGGCAGTTGGCCGCCGCGATCGGATGGGCGGTGCGGCGCAGGATGTCCTTGACCTGGCTGGTGGTCTTCGGCACCGGTGCCACCGCCTGCATCAGCGCGACGACGCCGGCCACGTGCGGTGCCGCCATCGAGGTGCCGGACATGAAGTCAAAGGCATTGTTGCCCACCGTGGACAGAACGCCCTGCGCCGGATGCTGGCGGGTCGGTGCGCAGTTGGTCGAGTTCGGCGGTGTGGCCAGGGGCAGGAACTCGCCCACCGAGGCGCGGCACGACCACGTCTCGCCACCGGGCGCGGTGATATGGATGCCTGCACCGTAGTTGGAGTAGAACGCGCGGCGCCCGCCCTGGTCGTTCGCGGCTACCGCGATCACGCCGTTGCAGTTCGCCGGTGCGAACTCGGACACATCGAGGTTGCTGTTGCCCGCCGCGACCACCACGAGGGTGCCGGTGGCCGTGATGTCGTCGATCGCATCCTGCTCGGCCGGCGAGCAGGGCCGACGGCCGCCCAGGCTGAGATTGATGACCTCGGCCGGGTTGGCATTGGCGGGAACACCCGGCACGGCGATGCCAGCGCTCCAGAGCATGCCGTCGATGATGTCATCCGAGCCGCCATTGCCCTGGTTGCCCAGCACGCGTACCGGTACGACCTTCGCGTTGTAGGCCACGCCTGCCACGCCGATCTGGTTGTTGGTTACCGCCGCGACGGTTCCCGCAACGTGGGTGCCGTGCGCGATGCCCGAGGCATCGAAGGCATCCGCATCGCGGCCATCGCCATCGTCGGAACCGCCACAACCGGGATTCAGCCCGCCCAGGATGCACTGCAGATTGCTGAACGGCCGGGTGGAGGAAATCATGTCGTAGCCCGGCAGCAGGTTCGGCTGCAGGTCGTTGTTGTCGAGATAGCCCGAATCGATCACCGCCACCACGACCCCTTGGCCGGTGGAGCGATCCCATGCCGCCGGCACGCGTGCGCCACTGACGGGATTGCTGTAGTGCCACTGTTCGGCGTAACGCGGATCGTTGGGCGTGGCGAACGCACTCATCATGAAGTTCGGCTGCACGTATTCGACGTCCGGGTCGTCGGCGATGCGCTGCATCAGGATCTCGGCCTCCGGACGATCCAGTGCCTTGTCTGTCCTGATCACATCGGCGCCGCCACCCATGCGGCGCTGATGCGCCACCGCCGCAGCCTGCGCCGCACCCACCGAGCGCTTGCTGCGCTGCTGCGCGCCCAAGCGCTGTTTCAGCGCATCCTGGGCGGTGTCGGCAGAGACGCGTTTGCGGCTGCCATCGCGGTACTTGACGATGAAACTGCTGTACTGCTGGTTGTTGTCCATGCCCCGTGTCCACACCCGTTCGGTGGATTGGGCGAAGGCAGGGGCACTGGCCAGGACCAGGGTGATGGCACTGGCAAGGGAAACCCGAAGCGACGTACGCATGAATACAGTTCCTTTGTGAAAGGTGCGATGAGCCGGTCGTGCCCTGGGGGCTCGACTCGAGATGAAGGGGGTATGTCCGCGCGGTCTCCTTTCTGATGGCGACCTTGAACGAACGGCTTCGCAGACCGTTCTCCCCCAGTGCGGGGGTAGGAAATTTCTGAACTGATTTACCGATGTCGAGATCGACACGCGCGGCGAGCGGTGTATACCGCAAGCAATAAAAAAGCCCGGAGATCCCCTTCTGGCGGGAATGTCCGGGCTTCTCCGGTCCTTGAAGGACCGCTCGTTGGTGGAGGTGGGCGGAATTGAACCGCCGTCCGAAGGCACTCCATCCCCAGCACTACATGCTTAGCTCGCCGTTGAATCTCGTCCCCGAACAGCACGGCGTGCAAAGCGCATCCGGGAACCAGCCTGTTGTGTTCTAGTGCCGGACTGACAGGCAGCCGTCCAGCGCGATTCCATGATAGTGACTCTACACCGCGAGCATGGACACAAGCGGTTTCGAGGCTTAGGCCTTAAGCGGCCAGAGCGTAGTTGTCGTCGTTGGCAACTAGAGTTTTGCAGCTGGATTTACGAGGAAAGCTACCCCCTCGGCATGCGCCAGGCGACTTCACAACCCCCGTCGAAACCAATGCACCCCCGGTTTCTACAGTGCTGCAAGGTACAGGGCCGATTCCGTGTCACCACGGGCAGGGCCTGCCCAACGGTTGTCATGCTACGGCAAAACAGCTGAACAGTCACCTCGCGCGGCCGGTCAATCCGCAACATGTTGTACTGCCTGTGTCATAGCGGATTGCTAACGTCTCCGGCACGGATTTGCGACACACTGGTCGTGACCATCCAGGGCAGGACAGAAACGGGAGACTGTGGGTGACCGACGCGATGCAACAGCGCAGCCTGCGCCAGCTGGTGGGCCCGGTCGGGGCCGACTATCAGCGACGGGCGTTGCCTCCCGGTTGGGTCTGGGCGCTGCTGGCGGTGCTGCTGGCGGCGACCTGGCTGACCGAACTGCCGGCCACCGCAGCGGTGGCGCTGGTCGCCAGCGCAGTGGTGGTGCATTGGCCGCAGCGTGGGCGCACCCATTGGCTGGGCTGGCGGCTGCCGGCGCTGGCGGTACTGGCGGCGTTGCTGTGGGGGCCGGACGTGCTGGCGCAGTGGTTCGAGCACGGCCTGGCGCTGACCTTGATGACATTGGCCAGCCTCAGCATCGGCGTTCACGTGTGGCAGTCGCGGCAGCTGGCGCGCCAGCTGCAGGGTGCAGCCGATGCCCTCGACGATACGCAGCTGCTGGCCCTGCTGCCGGCCGATGCAGCCCAGCTCGCCCAGCAGTGGCGGGCGGGCGATGATCGCCACGCGCCGGAACTGGCGGTGGTGATGCACCTGGCCGTGATGCACGCGGCCCTGGCGCCGCGCGCGCGCGGGCAGGGCACGCTGGCGGGTTGATGGCCCGGGCCGCCGGGCATCGCCCGGCGCCACAAGGCGGCGGGGCCTGCCTCAGGCGTCGCGGTTGCCGCGCCGCATCACCCGCTGCTTCTCGATCGCCCAGTCGCGATCCTTGGCCGCATCGCGCTTGTCGTGGTTCTGCTTGCCCTTGGCCAGCGCGATCTCCAGCTTGATCTTGTTCTTGCTCCAGTACATCGCGGTCGGCACGATCGTATAGCCATCACGCTCGACCTTGCCGATCAGCTTGTCGATCTCGTTCCGGTGCAGCAGCAGCTTGCGCTCGCGCCGATCCTCGGCCACCACGTGGGTGGAGGCCTGGATCAACGGAGTGATCTGTGCGCCGATCAGGTAGATCTCGCCACGCTTCACGTAAGCGTAGGCGTCGATGATGTTGCCGCGCCCCGCCCGGATCGACTTGACCTCCCAGCCCTGCAGGGCGAGCCCGGCCTCGAAGCGCTCTTCGATGTGGTACTCGTGGCGGGCACGCTTGTTCAGCGCGATGGTTTTGTTGGCCGTCGCGCTCTTTGCTTTATCCTTGCCGCTGTTCTTGCTCATTTCCGTATTGTCTCCGATTCGGGCCCGCCCGGTCGATTGCCGAAACGTCCCGTATACATGCCTACTATCCGCCGCAGCGCCCTGGTCGAACATTCGGCCGCGCGCATGTTCGACCTGGTCAACGACGTCCAGGCTTATCCGCGCCGCTTCCGCTGGTGCTCCGATGCCCGCATCCTGGAGCAGGGCGAGGACCGGCTGGTGGCGCGTCTGGACCTGGGCCTGGGTTCGTTCAGTACCTGGTTCCAGACCGAGAACACCCTGCAGCGCCCGCACAGCATCGACATGCAGCTGCGCGACGGTCCCTTCAAGCAGCTTCATGGCCGTTGGGAATTCCACGCGCTGGCCGAAGACGCCTGCAAGGTGACGCTGACCCTGGAATTCGAACCCAGCTCACGGCTGCTGGGCCCGGCGCTGGCGATCGGCTTCCAGGGTCTGGCCGATCGCATGGTCAACGATTTCGTCCGGGTTGCCGACGAGGACTGAGCGATGATCGAGGTCGAGGTGGTGCTTGCCTGGCCGCAGCGGGTGCTGTCACGCCGGTTGCAGCTGGAAGAGGGCGCCACGGTTGCCGATGCGATCGCCGCTGCCGCTCTTGAGGGCAGTGCCGGCTGCCCGGCTGCCGCCGTGCATGGTGTGCTGGCCCGCCCGCAGCAGGCACTGCTGGATGGGGACCGGGTCGAACTGCTGCGCCCACTGCAGGCCGATCCCAAGGACAACCGCCGGCGTCGCGCGCTCGGCGGTTGAGGGCCAGGGCCCGTCCGTCGGAACGGGCTGGCGGCCTCAGCGGCCCTTCTTCTTCTTGTCCTTCGGCAGGTTGCGGCCGAACTGGCGGACTGTCTGCTGGGCCAGCGCCTTGTCGTTGGCCGGGAAATAGTCACCCTCCCAGCGCGTCACGGCGTCGTTCTCGAAATACACGGTGAAGTTCTTCACTTCCGTGCGGCCGAGACGGTCGACCCGCTGGCTGGAGGTGTAGTCCCAGCGCTGGGCATGGAACGGGTCCGGCACGGAGGGCGTGCCCAGCAGCGCGTTCACCTGCTGCTTGCTTTGCCCGACCTGCAGCTTGGCCACGGCATCTTCCCGGATCAGGTTGCCCTGATAGATGGGTTGCTTGTAGATGATGCCGCACCCGGTGGTGGACAGGGCGACGGCGGCGACCAACAGGAGATTGCGCATCGGGACTGGCGGTTGGGGAAATCGAACCGATGATACACTCCCGGCGTGCCACCGCGACCCAATCCGAGGCAGCTGGCGCTAAATCGCCAATGAACGGAGACCTATGGAAACCCACGACCTGCGTAAAGTCGGCCTGAAGGTAACCCATCCACGGATGCGGATCCTGGCGCTGCTCGAGCAGCGCACTGCCCAGCACCACATGACCGCCGAAGACATCTACCGCCAGCTGCTGGAGCATGGTGACGAGATCGGCCTGGCCACGGTGTACCGGGTACTGACCCAGTTCGAGGCTGCCGGCCTCGTGCTCAAGCACAATTTCGAAGGCGGCCAGGCCGTCTATGAACTGGACCGCGGCGGCCATCACGATCACATGGTCGATGTGGACAGCGGCAAGATCATCGAGTTCGAAAGTACCGAGATCGAGGAACTGCAGCGCAAGATCGCGGCCGATCACGGCTATGAACTGGAAGAACACTCGCTGGTGCTGTACGTGCGCAAGAAGCGCAGATAGGCACCCCCTGCGTGCCGGTTGCGACGAGACCCCGGGCTGGCCCCGGGGTTTTTCGTCAGCGCGGCGGAGTGACCGCCGGGTGCGATGGCGGCATCAGCATCCGCAGATCCACGGCCTCGGCCATGGCCCGGTTGCCGGCATCGCCCGGATGCAGATGGTCGCCTGAATCGTAGGCGGCGGCCATCCGTGAGGGATCGGCGGGGTCGCGCAGCACTGCATCCAGGTCGATCACCGCATCGAATGGGCTGTCCTGCCGCAGCCAGGCATTGAGCTGCTGGCGCAGTGCGTCCTTGTCCGGCTGGTAGTAGTCGTCCAGCGGGGTGCCGGGCAGGGCACCGGCGAACGGCGGCAGGGTTGCGCCGACAATGCGCAGTCCATGGCGATGGGCCTGTCCGGCCAGGCTGCGATAGCCGGCCTGCAGTTCGGCGAGCCCGGGCCGGTCCTGGCCGCGCGCGAACGCTGTGCCCGGCCAGCTGATGTCGTTGATGCCGATCAGCACGATCACACTGGCGACACCGGGCTGGTCGAGGACATCGCGCGGGAAGCGGGCCAGGGCGGATTCCCCCATGCCGTCGCGCAGCAGGCGTCCGCCGGAGATGCCGGCGTTGACCACTGCGATTCCCTGCGGTGCCAGCCGTGCGGCGAGATGGTCGGTCCAGCGCTGGTCCTGGTCGAGGCTGGCCGTTGCGCCATCGGTGATCGAATCGCCGATCACCACCACGCTGCGCGCGCGGGCTGCGGTTTCGACGTAGATGCCGGACAGCAGCAGGCGGGCCGTGGTGCTGCGGGCCCCGTCCAGGTCCGCAGCCAGGCTCTGGTCACCCGGCGCGATCCAACTGGTCTGCCGGCCCTCCCAGTGGAACGTCCGCAGCGGCGTGGGCTGTGGCAGATGGATGCTGACCTGCAGCGACTGCAGGTTGCGCGTGGGCAGTGGCAGCGCGTCGCTGAGCCGGTCCTGGCCAGGCGCGATCAGCACGCCGGGCTGGCCATCGAAGGTCAGCGCCTGCGGCACCTCGCCCGGATGTGCCGCCAGGGTGGCCCGGCCCACCCGCAGTGGCTGTGTCCCGTAGGCGTTGCTCAAGCGGACACGCAGGCGCGAGCCGCCCAGGCTGATGCGGACGGTCTGGCGGAAGGTCTGGTCGGCCAGCTCTGCGGGGATCAGCGTCGGAAACAGGAAGTCTGCCTGCCAAACCGGTTGTGGACTGGCTTGCCAGCTGGCCACCCAGTGCCGGGGAGGGGCGGCCGTGGCGCTGGCTGCTGCGGACAGGGTGAGCAGGGCAGCGGTGGTCAACGTGCTCAGGCGGTTCATCGGAAGCGTCCGTCGGAAGGAGGGGCCATGGTGTCCCTGCCGCTTTCTGTGAACTAGACTGCGCCTGGATAATCATCTGTGAACTGGATTCATCACCATGGCGCGACCCGACATCAATCGCTCCGGCGAGCTGGAAGTGTTCGTGAGGGTGATCGAAACCGGCGGATTCTCCGCGGCGGCCCGCAGCCTGGACATGACGCCCTCGGCGGTCAGCAAGCTGGTGGCGCGGCTGGAGCAGCGGCTGGGCACGCGCCTGCTGCAGCGATCCACCCGCCAGCTGCAGCTGACCCCGGAGGGCTGCGCCTTCTACGAGCGCGGGCTTCGCGTGCTTGCTGACCTGGAAGAGGCCGAGCGCTGTGCGAGCGCGCATGCCGAACCGCGCGGGCGGCTGCGGGTGAATGCCAACGTGCCCTTCGGCCAGCATTTCCTGCTGCCATTGCTGCCCATGTTCCTGCAGCAGCACCCGCAGGTGGGGGTGGACCTGACCCTGACCGATGAAGTGATCGATCTGCTCGAGCAGCGCACCGATGTGGCCGTGCGGGCCGGTCCGCTGAAGAGTTCCAGCCTGGTGGCACGACGGTTGGGGGCGACGCGGATGATGATCGTGGCCTCACCCGGCTATGCGCAGCGACACGGTCTGCCTGGCAACGTCGACGACCTGCAGACGCACAACCGGCTGGACATCGGCCATGCGCGGGCGATGCAGGGGTGGCCGCTGCTGCAGGGCGGCCAGGTGCTGCGCGTGCCCACCAGCGGCAATGCGCGCGCCAGCAACGGCGATGCCCTGCGGCAGCTGGTGCTGGGAGGGCTCGGGCTGGCCCGGCTGGCCGCGTTCCAAGTCAGGGACGACATAGCGGCCGGGCGGCTGCTGCCGGTGCTGGAAGAGGCCAATCCCGGCGATCTGGAAGAGGTGCACGCGGTATTCCTGGGGCAGGGTGGCTATCTGCCGCTGCGGGTGCGTGCGTTCCTGGATTTCCTGGTGGAAACGGTGGATCTGGCGCGGCCGCTGGGGTGAACCTACGGTGGGACGGACCGGGCGTCGCTCGACGCCGCCGGCGTCAGACCTGCAGCAGCTTGCGGGCGGCCGCGCGCGCTTCCTTGCTCACTTCGACGCCACCGAGCATGCGTGCCAGTTCTTCCTCGCGTGCCTTGAGGTCCAGCTTCTCCACCGCACTCTGGGTCATGCCTTCCACCGGTGCCTTGCTGACCCGGTAGTGGGCATGGCCCTTGGACGCGACCTGCGGCAGGTGGGTCACGCACAGCACCTGGCGCTTCTCGCCAAGGGCGCGCAGTTTCTGGCCGACGATGTCGGCCACCGCGCCACCAATGCCCGAGTCGACTTCGTCGAACACCATGGTCGGCACGGCGTCCAGGTCGAGCGCGGCCACTTCGATTGCCAGCGAGATGCGCGACAGTTCGCCACCCGAGGCCACCTTGCGCAGGGCGCGTGGTGGTTGACCGGCATTGGCCGCGACCAGGAACTCCACGCGTTCGGCGCCCTGCGGGTCGGGCTTGCCGCCGTCCTGGGGTTCCAGCTCGATCAGGAACTGGCCACCGCCCATGCCCAGCTCGGCGATGATGCCGGTGGTGGTGGTCGACAGCGCGGCCGCCGCACTGCGCCGGCTTGTGGTCAGTGCTTCGGCCTGCACCCGCCAGGCGGCCGCGGCCTTGTCGATCTCGCCGGCCAGGCGCTGCAGCCGTTCGTCGGCGCCGCGCAGCTGCTCCACTTCGGCATGCATGCGCTCGCGCTGCGCGCCCAGTTCGTCCATCGGCACGCGATGCTTGCGCGCAAGGTCGTGCAGGCGGCCGAGACGGCGCTCGTTCTCCTCGAACTGCTCGGGGTCGGCATCCAGGTCGTCGTGCACGCGGTCGAGCAGGGACAGGGCTTCGTGCAGCTGGATCGACGCGTTTTCGATCAGGCTGTCCACCTCGCCCAGGCGCGGGTCGTGTTCGATCAGCCGGGCCAGTTCGTGCCGCACCTGCTGCAGCTGATCCAGCGCCGAGCTGCCCTCGTCGCCGTTGAGCTGGTTGCTGGCGGCCTGGCAGGCGGTCAGCAGCGCGCTGGCATGGGCCTGGCGCCGATGGCTGGCGCCCAGCGCGAGGATCGATTCGGGCTCCAGATCCTCACGGTCCAGTTCGCGCAGCTGATGCTCGAGGAAACCGATACGGTCACTGACGTCGCCCTGCTGCGACAGCGCCAGGGATTCATCGACCAGTGCCTGCCAGGCGGCTGCGGCGCGGCGGACCTGACGGCGCACTTCCTCGTTGCCGGCATAGGCATCGAGCAGGGCCAGCTGGGAAGGACGCGCCAGCAGGGCCTGCTGTTCATGCTGGCCGTGGATTTCCACCAGCAGCGCGGCCAGTTCGCCCAGCTGGGCGAGGGTGACCGGGCGGCCGTTGATCCAGGCCCGCGAACCGCCGTCGGCGCGGATCACGCGGCGCAGCTGGCACTGGTCCTCATCGTCCAGCTCGTTGTCGGCCAGCCACTGGCGTGCGGCCTGCAGATGCTCCAGCGCGAACTCGGCCGACAGCTCGGCACGGGCGGCACCGTGGCGGACCACGCCACTGTCGGCGCGCAGGCCGGACAGGAAGCCCAGCGCGTCGACCATCAGCGACTTGCCGGCGCCGGTCTCGCCTGAAACCACGGTCATGCCAGGCCCGAATTCAAGTTCGGTAGCGCGGACGACGGCGAAATCCTTGATCGATAGGTGTCTGAGCATGGGTCTGGGGGTATCTGAGCCGCGCAACGCTAGCACGCGCACGCGGGCGGTCCAATGGCTTGCCAAGGTGATCCGGCGCCATTATCTAGTCTCCGTGTCTCACAGGTTGATTCCATGCACGGTTCCGCCGACCAACTCGCCCCGCGCGCGCGCCATCTGCTGCGCACGCTGATCGCGCGCCACATCCAGGATGGTGAGCCCGTGGGCTCGCAGACGCTGGCGCGCGTGGCCGGGCTGGAAGTCAGCCCGGCCACCATCCGCAACATCCTCGGCGACCTGGAGGACCTGGGCCTGCTGGCGTCGCCGCATACCTCCGCCGGGCGGATCCCGACCGCGCATGGCTACCGGGTGTTTGTCGACAGCCTGCTGCAGATGCAGCCGCCGGGCGAGGGCGAGCTGGCCCGCTTGCGCCAGGAACTGGCCGGTGGCGGCAGCACCCAGGCCCTGCTCGGCAGTGCCTCCGAGCTGCTGTCGGCGATGAGCCACTTCGTCGGCGTGGTCAGCGCGCCGCGGCGCGAGCAGTTCGCCTTCCGCCAGATCGATTTCGTGGCGCTGGACGGCCGCCGGGTGCTGGCGATCCTGGTGTTCGCCGACAACGAGGTCCAGAACCGGGTGATCGAAACCCGCCAGGACTTCGCCCCGGGCCAGCTGGAGCAGGTCGCCAATTACCTCAACGCCCATTTCGCCGGGCTGCCGCTGGCGGAGATCCGGGCGCGCCTGCTGCTGGAGCTGCGCGATGCCCGCTCCGAGCTGGAGCAGCTGCTGGCGCACAGCATCGAACTGGCCGAGCAGGCCCTGCAGCCCGCGGCCGACGACATGCTGGTGGCGGGCCAGACGCGCCTGATGGGGGTCCAGGACCTGTCCGACCTGGAGCGCCTGCGTGAACTGTTCGAGCTGTTTTCCAGCAAGCGCGAGATCCTGCAGCTGCTGGAGCGGACCATCCAGGCCCCGGGCGTGCGCATCTTCATCGGCGAAGAGACCGGGATGATGCCGCTGCAGGGCGTTTCGCTGGTGACCGCCCCGTATGCGGCCAACGGGCAGGTGCTGGGCGTGCTGGGGGTGATCGGGCCGAAGCGGATGGCCTACGACCGCATGATCCCGCTGGTACAGGCCACCGCCGACGTGCTGGGGGCGGCCTTTTCACCGACCGGGCGCGGATCCGGTGCCGCGGACGCTTGAAACGCAGCATCCCGCCCACACTAGGGTGGGTGGAGGCGGGGAGTGACCGCCAGGGACCCAGACATGAACCACGAACATCCAGATTTCGAATCCCAGCAGAGCGCCGCCGACGCGGCCGCCGCAGCAGGCGTCAATGACGAAGTGGAGCGCCTGCGCGCGGAAGTCGAGCAGGTCAGGGCCGATGCGCTGCGTGAGCGCGCCGACCTGGAGAACCAGCGCAAGCGCGTGGCCCGCGACATCGAGCAGGCCCGCAAGTTCGCCAACGAGAAGCTGCTGGGCGAACTGCTGCCCGTGTTCGACAGCCTGGATGCCGGCCTGAAGGCCGCCGGCGACGACCCGCACCCGCTGCGCGAGGGCCTGGAGCTGACCTACAAGCAGCTGCTGAAGGTCGCCGCCGACAACGGCCTGGTCCTGATTGACCCTACCGGCCAGCCGTTCAACCCGGAGCACCACCAGGCGATCAGCCAGGTGCCGGCCCCGGACGCCGCCCCGGGCAGCGTGGTGACCGTGTTCCAGAAGGGCTATCTGCTCAACGAGCGCCTGCTGCGGCCGGCGCTGGTGGTGGTGGCCGCCGACTGAGCGGTCGATCCGGGAGCGGCCGCCGGGCATGGCCCGGTGCTACCCCCGGATCGTCATCGCCGGGCCATGCCCGGCGAACCTTGAACGGCTGAACACAGCGTTCGGGAGATGGCTTGAATGTTCCACGAGCCTCCCCCACATCCCATTCATCCACCGGCCGAGCGGCCGGACTGACATCCACACAGCATTTCTCAGGAGTCTCCCCCATGGGCAAGATCATTGGTATCGACCTCGGCACCACCAACTCGTGCGTGGCGATCATGGACGGCGGCAAGGCCCGCGTCATCGAGAATTCGGAAGGCGATCGCACCACCCCGTCGATCGTCGCCTACACCAAGGACGGCGAAGTCCTGGTCGGTGCCTCGGCCAAGCGCCAGGCGGTGACCAACCCGAAGAACACCTTCTACGCGGTGAAGCGCCTGATCGGCCGCAAGTTCACCGACGCCGAGGTGCAGAAGGACATCGCCCACGTCCCGTACAGCATCCTCGCCCATGACAATGGTGATGCGTGGGTGGCCACCAGCGACGCCAAGAAGATGGCGCCGCAGGAAATCTCGGCCAAGGTACTGGAGAAGATGAAGAAGACCGCCGAGGACTTCCTCGGTGAGAAGGTCACCGAAGCGGTCATCACCGTGCCGGCCTACTTCAACGACAGCCAGCGCCAGGCCACCAAGGATGCTGGCCGGATCGCGGGCCTGGACGTCAAGCGCATCATCAACGAGCCGACCGCGGCCGCGCTGGCCTATGGCCTGGACAAGGGCGACAACAAGGATCGCAAGATCGTTGTGTACGACCTGGGCGGCGGTACCTTCGACGTCTCGGTGATCGAGATCGCCAACGTCGACGGCGAGAAGCAGTTCGAAGTGCTGGCCACCAACGGCGACACCTTCCTGGGCGGCGAAGACTTCGACAACCGCGTCATCGAGTACCTGGTGGAAGAGTTCAACAAGGACCAGGGCATCGACCTGCGCAAGGATCCGCTGGCTCTGCAGCGCCTGAAGGACGCTGCCGAGCGTGCCAAGATCGAGCTGTCCAGCGCCCAGCAGACCGAAGTGAACCTGCCGTACGTCACCGCTGACGCGTCGGGTCCGAAGCACCTGAACATCAAGCTGACCCGCGCCAAGCTGGAAGCGCTGGTGGAAGACCTGATCAAGAAGTCGATCGAGCCGTGCCGCGTCGCCCTGAACGATGCCGGCCTGCGTTCGAGCGACATCAGCGAAGTGATCCTGGTCGGCGGCCAGACCCGCATGCCGAAGGTGCAGCAGGCGGTGACCGAGTTCTTCGGCAAGGAGCCGCGCAAGGACGTCAACCCGGACGAAGCCGTGGCACTGGGTGCGGCGATCCAGGGTGGCGTGCTGGGCGGCGACGTCAAGGACGTGCTGCTGCTGGACGTGACCCCGCTGTCGCTGGGCATCGAAACCATGGGCGGCGTGTTCACCAAGATCATCGAGAAGAACACCACCATCCCGACCAAGGCCTCGCAGGTGTTCTCCACCGCCGAGGACAACCAGTCGGCTGTGACCGTGCACGTGCTGCAGGGTGAGCGCGAACAGGCCCGCTTCAACAAGTCGCTGGCCAAGTTCGACCTGTCCGGCATCGAGCCGGCGCCGCGTGGCCTGCCGCAGGTGGAAGTGTCCTTCGACATCGACGCCAACGGCATCCTGCATGTGTCGGCCAAGGACAAGAAGACCAACAAGGAACAGAAGGTCGAGATCAAGGCCGGCTCGGGCCTGTCCGAGGAAGAGATCGCGCGCATGGTCGCCGACGCGGAAGCCAACCGCGAAGAAGACAAGAAGTTCCAGGAGCTGGTGCAGGCCCGCAACCAGGCCGATGCCCTGATCCACGGCACCCGCAGCGCCATCACCGAGCACGGCAGCAAGGTCGGCGGCGATGTCATCGGCAAGGTTGAAGCGGCTCTGGCCGATCTTGAAACCGCGATGAAGGGCGACGACAAGGCACAGATCGAAGCCAAGTCGAAGGTGCTGGAGGAAGCCGGCCAGTCGCTGTTCGCCGCAGCGTCGGCAGAGCAGGGCGGTGCCCCGGGCGCCGATGCCGGCAATGCGGGCAAGGGCAACGACGACGTGGTGGACGCCGAGTTCACCGAAGTCAAGGACGACAAGAAGTCCTGATCCGGACCGACGCGGGACGCTGCCTGGCAGCGTCCCGTTGTCGCATCAGGGTCCTGACCGCCTCCGGCGCGTCGGGGCGCCCGACGCAAGAGCGGACCTGGTTCCGCTCTTCCGCTTTGACGAATCCCGACATTCCGGAAGCCGATTCACGATATGAGCAAGCGCGATTACTACGAAGTGCTGGGCGTGGCCCGCACCGCCAACGAAGAAGAGCTGAAGAAGGCTTACCGCCGCTGCGCGATGAAGTTCCATCCGGACCGAAATCCGGGTGATGCGGCTGCCGAAGCCTCCTTCAAGGAGTGCAAGGAAGCCTACGAGGTCCTGTCCGACGGCAACAAGCGCCGGATGTATGACAGCCACGGCCATGCCGCGTTCGAGCACGGCATGGGCGGGGGCGGTCCGGGTGGTCCGGACATGAACGATATCTTCGGCGACATCTTCGGCAACATCTTCGGTGGTGCCGGCGGCGGTCCGCGCCAGGCACGCCGCGGTGCCGACATCGGTTACGTGATGGAGCTGGACCTGGAAGAAGCGGTGCGTGGCGTCGAGCGCCGCATCGAGATCCCGACCCTGGCCGAATGCGGCGATTGCGATGGCAGCGGCTCGGAAGATGGCAAGGTGGAGACCTGCAACGTCTGCCACGGCCGCGGCCAGGTGCGCATCCAGCGCGGCATCTTCGCCATGCAGCAGGCCTGCCACAACTGCGGCGGCCGCGGCCAGATCATTGCCAAGCCCTGCAAGACCTGCCACGGCAATGGCCGTGTCGAGGAAGACAAGGTGCTGTCGGTGAAGGTGCCGGCGGGCGTCGACACCGGCGATCGCATCCGCCTGGCTGGCGAGGGCGAAGCGGGGCCGGCCGGCACGCCGCCGGGCGATCTGTACGTGGAAGTGCGCGTGCGCGAGCACCCCATCTTCCAGCGCGATGGCGACGATCTGCATTGTGAAGTGCCGATCCGCATCTCGCAGGCGGCGCTCGGCGATACCGTGCGCGTGGCGACGCTGGGTGGCGAAGCGGAGATCCGCATTCCGGCAGAGACCCAGACCGGCAAACTGTTCCGCCTGCGCGGCAAGGGCGTGCGTTCGGTGCGTAGCCGCAGCGAGGGCGATCTGTATTGCCGCGTGGTGGTCGAGACGCCGGTCAACCTGACCAACGACCAGCGCAGGCTGCTGGAGCAGTTCGAGGCCACCTTCGTCGGTGAGGAAGCGCGCAAGCACTCGCCGAAGTCCGCCACCTTCATGGACGGCGTGAAGGGCTTCTGGGACCGGATGACGTCCTGAATTTTCAACGCAAGCGTTGAACGGTAGCGCCGGGCCATGCCCGGCGTTGTCGTGTATGGGAATGCATTGCGCGCCGCCGGGCATCGGTCCGTGACCTTATGAATCCGGTAGCGCCGGGCCATGCCCGGCGTTTCTGTGCATAGGGTCAGCGGAAGAACGCCGCCGGGGTCTGCCCCAGCTGGCGCTTGAACATGCTGGTGAACGCGCTGGGGCTGTCGTAGCCCATCGCCAGTGCGACATCGATGACCTTCTCGCCGGTCGCCAGCCGTTCCATTGCCGCCAGCAGCCGCGCCTGCTGCCGCCACTGGCCGAAGGTCATGCCCAGTTCGTTGGCGAAGTGGCGCTGGATGGTTTTCACATCCACTTCCAGTGACTGCGCCCAGTCCTGCAGCGTGGCGTCATCGCCGGGGTGCTTCTGCAGGTGCTGGCAGATCCGCTGCAGGCGCGGATTGGTAGGCGCGGGCAGGTGCAGCGGCAATACGTCCATGCGATGCAGCTCGTCCAGCAGAAGGCGCACCAGGCGGCCATCGCGGCTGTCTTCGATGTGCTCGCCCTTGATCAGGGTGGCTGCCTGCAGCAGTTCGCGCAGCAGCGGCGCCACCTGTACCGCGAACGGTTCGGCCGGCAGTTGCGGGGCGAATGATGGGTCGATGTACAGGCTGCGCATGTGCACGGCGGCAATGCAGTCCACCGCGTGCACCATGCCGGCCGGCATCCAGATCGCACGGGTGGAGGGCACGACCCAGCGACCGACTTCCGAGCGCACCACCATCAGCCCGGAGACAGCATAGACCAGCTGGTGGCGCTGGTGCTTGTGGCCTGCGATATGGGTGCCGGCCGGATACTGGGTAACCCGGTAGGTGACCGGGCGATGCAGCGGCACATCGCGCCACGGCGCAGCCGGATCGACGTCACCGCCAATGTCCTTTTTGCGATAGGCCATGACCCGAACGCGGCAGAAGGGAGGGGAAGGCAACCGTAGCATGCGGAACCGCCCCCAAATCTGACTGCGTCCATGTCGACTCTGGCTTCCCCTGCAACGACCTCCCGCCCGGTGGCGCCCGGTGTATTGGCTGCCATTTCCACCTCGCATGTCGTCAACGACATGATGCAGTCGCTGATCCTGGCGATCTATCCGGTCATCAAGGGCGGCTTCAATCTCAGTTTCACCCAGATCGGCCTGATCACGCTGACCTACCAGCTCACCGCGTCGATCTTCCAACCGCTGGTGGGGATGCATACCGACCGCCATCCAGCGCCGTACTCGTTGCCGATCGGCATGGCCTCGACGCTGTGCGGGATGCTGCTGCTCGGCTTCGCGCCGAACTATGCGATGGTCCTGATGGCCGCCGCGCTGGTCGGCATCGGATCGGCGATCTTCCACCCGGAAGCGTCGCGCATCGCACGGCTGGCGTCTGGCGGGCGCCATGGCTTCGCACAGTCGGTGTTCCAGGTCGGCGGCAACTTCGGTACCGCGCTGGGGCCGCTGATTGCCGCCGCCGTGATCGTGCCGTACGGCCAGCATGCGGCCTCATGGTTTGCCGGTGCTGCGCTGGTCGGCATCGCCCTGCTGACCTATGTGAGCCGCTGGTATGCGCTGCACCTGGGCGCACCCCGCCCGGCCGGCGTGGCGGCGGTGGCGTCGCGGCATCCTCCGCGCACCGTGGCCAAGGTGCTGGCGATCCTGCTGGTGCTGATCTTCAGCAAGTACTTCTACATGGCCAGCATCGGCAGCTACTTCACCTTCTACCTGATCCACCATTTCGGCATTCCGGTGGCGCAGGCGCAGCTGCACCTGTTCGCGTTCCTGGTGGCTTCGGCGGCGGGTGGCTTCCTGGGCGGTCCGCTGGGCGATCGCATCGGCCGCAAGCCGATCATCTGGACCTCGATCCTGGGTGTGGCGCCGTTCGCACTGGCGTTGCCGCATGCGGATCTGCTGTGGACCACGGTGCTGGCGGTGCTGATCGGTTTCGTGTTGTCGTCTGCCTTCTCTGCCATCGTGGTCTATGCGCAGGAGATGATGCCGCACCGGATCGGCATGGTGTCGGGCCTGTTCTTCGGTTTTGCGTTCGGCATGGGCGGCCTGGGCGCGGCGGTGCTGGGCCTGCTGGCGGACAGGACCAGCATCGAATACGTCTATCACCTGACGGCGTTCCTGCCGCTGCTCGGCATCGTGGCGGCATGGCTGCCGCCGTCGCGGCCTGCTGCTCACTGAGGGAGGGTGGGTTTGCAGGGCTTGCAGCCCTGCACCTGCAGAGGCAACGGCAACAACCGAAGCGCGCTATCCGTGGATTGGCGGGGGGGGGGGGGGGGGGGGGGGGGGGGGGGGGGGTGGGGGGGGGGGGGGGGGGGGAGGGGGGGTGTCGGGGGGGGGGCGCGCCGCCCCCCGCG
>NZ_JBDJOB010000028.1:0-45088 GCF_039674705.1 Stenotrophomonas sp. TWI169
CGCCGTGGGGGGTGGCCGTTAGCGCGGGGCGGGGCCCGGCGCTACCGGGCCGCGTTGTGGTAGCGCCGGGCCATGCCCGGCGGCGTGCCTCAATTCAACAACGTGCCCAATCGCTGCGCCGCTTCGCGCAGGCGCGGCAGCAGCTGGGTCTGCATCACGCCCAGACCGATACGGCCCGCCTGGGTGCCGATGTTCAACGCACCAACCACGTCACCGCTGCGCGAACGCACAGGCACTGCGATCGAGCGCAGGCCGATCTCCAGTTCCTGGTCGACCAGGGACACACCTTCGCGGCGCACCTTCTCCAGCGTGTCCAGGAAATCATCCATACGGGTGATGGTGCGCTCGGTGCGCGGCCGCAGCGGATTGCGTTCCAGATAGCCTTCCAGCGTGTCGCGCGGCAACGCCGCGAGCAACACGCGGCCCATCGATGTGCAGTAGGCAGGCAGACGGCTGCCCGCGCGCAGTCCAATCGACATGATGCGCACGGTTTCCGCACGTGCCACGTACAGGATGTCGTCGCCGTCCAGCACGCCCAGCGAGCAGGATTCATGCACGTCGTCGCGCAGGGCATCGAGCACCGGCTGCGCTGCGGCGGTCATCGACGACGACGCCACATAGGCACCGCCCATGCCCAGCACGCGCGGCAGCAGCACGTAGCCACGGCCCTGTTCGCCGACATAGCCCAGCTTTTCCAGCGTATACAGCACGCGCCGCACCGCGGCACGCGAGATGCCGGTATCGGTGCTGATCTGTGACATGGTCACTTCGCGCGGGTGCTGCGAGAACACGCTCAGCACGGCCAGGCCGCGACCGAGCGATGTCATGAAGTCCGGATCGCCCTGGTTGTCCTGGATCTGCTGCATCAGCTCATGGGCCAGGCCACGGTCCTGCGGCGGGGCAGGAGCGCGCTTGGGGCGACGGCTGGGAGGAACGGCGGCAGGCATGGCAGCAGCTTTCATCGGGTTCGACCTTGCATGGTAAGCGCTCGCACCAGCAACCGGTACCCGGGTAGCGCCGCCCGGCAGGCGACGCTACGGGGCAGGGTTCACCTGCGCTCGGGCAGCGCGTAGGCAATCACGTAATCGCCGCGGTCCGGCGACTGGCGGGCGCCACCGGCGGAGATCACCACGTACTGACGGCCGGTATTTGGCGAGACATAGGTCATCGGCGTGCCCTGGCTACCCACCGGCATGCGTGCTTTCCACAGCTCATCGCCGGTACGGCTGTCGTAGGCACGCAGGTAGTAATCCTGCGTGCCCGCGAAGAACAGCAGGCCTGACTGGGTGGCCAGCGAACCGCCCAGGGTCGGCATGCCGATCGGGATCGACAGGCCCATATTGATGCCCATCGGACCGGTGTCCTTCACCGTGCCCACCGGTACCTGCCAGACCAGTTTGCGGGTCGCCAGGTTGATCGCCGACATCGTGCCGAACGGGGGCTTCTGGCAGGGAATGCCAAGCTTGGACAGGAAGCGGTCGCGCAGCGAACCATAGGGCGTGCCGGTCTGCGAGGCCGCGCCCATTTCCACGCCGCCGTCGCCGCTGCTCATCTGCGCGCGCGGAATCAGCTTGGTCCACAGGCCCAGGCGCATGTCATTGACGAACAGATAGCCGGTGGTCGGGTCGACCGAGGCGCTGCCCCAGTTCATGCCGCCCAGCGAACCCGGCCATTGCAGCGCCAGGTCTTCGCCCGGCGGCGTGTACATGCCGTCGTAGCGGAACTGCTTGAACTGGATGCGGCACAGCATCTGGTCGATCGGGGTGGCTCCCCACATGTCCGACTCGGTCAGCGTTTCCGCGCCGATCTGCGGCAGGCCCACCGACAGCGGCTGGGTGGCGGCGTAGCGCTCGCCCTCGGCGTTGCCCTGCGGCGCCGGAATGTCGCGCACTTCGCTGATCGGCACGCCGGTCCGCCGGTTGAGCATGAAGATCTGCCCGGCCTTGGTGACCTGCAGCAGCGCCGGCAATGTGCCGCCCTTGCCGTCGGGTACATCGATCAGGGTCGGCTGCGCGGGCAGATCGTAGTCCCACAGATCGTGGTGTACGGTCTGGTACACCCAGCGTTCCTTGCCGGTGGCGACGTCGAGCGCGACCACGGCAGAGCTGTACTTGTCGTCCTGGGGCGTGCGTTCGCCGGCCCACTGATCCGGCGTGGTGTTGCCGGTGGGCAGGTAGACCAGGCCCAGTTGCGGGTCGTAGGCCATCGACGTCCACACATTCGGCGTCGCACGGGTGTAGTGGATCGACGGATCCAGCGGCACGTCCGGGGTCTCCTTTGAAAGATCCCAGATCCAGACCAGCGCACCGGTGCGCACGTTGTACGCACGCACCACGCCGGACGGTTCACCCACTTCGATGTTGTCGGCCACCCGGCCGCCGACCACGATCAGCTCGCCCGCCACCAGCGGCGCGGCGGTGAGGGTGTAGAAACCGGGCTTGATCTCGCCCATGCCGACCTTCAGGTCGACCACCCCGTTGCTGCCAAAGTCCGGGCAAAGGGCACCGGTGCTCGCATCCAGCGCGAACAGGCGGGCGTCGATGGAGGTCATCAGGATGCGCTTCCCGCACAGCGCCGGGCCGGTGCTCGCCACGTCAGTGGCCGGCACTGGTGCCGGTGCCGGTGCAGCCGTCGTCGCGGCGGCCGGGGCGGTAGTCGCATCGAAATAGCCCAGGCCCCGGCAACGCTGCCAGTTCGGTGCGGTGGCCTTGGGATCGAAGGCCCAGCGCTGCTTGCCCGAATCGGCATCAACGGCGATCACCTGGTTGTGCGGGGTGCACAGGTACAGGGTGTCGCCGATCTGCAGCGGGGTGTTCTGGTCTTCGGCGCCGAAGCCGTTGCTTTCCGGTACATCGCCGGTGCGCGCGGTCCAGGCCACCTGCAGCTCTTTCACATTGGCCGGGGTGATCTGGTCCAGTGCGGCAAAGCGGGTACCGGCGGTGGTATTGCCCCAGTGCATCCAGTCGCGCTGCTCAGCGCCCTTGGCCACGGGCACTACGGGGGGTGTGGTGCCCTGCGCCGCCTGCACGGGACGCGGCTGGAACGCTGCGAATGCAGTACCCAGCAGACCCACCAGCAGCACTGCAGCCACGCCATAGGCGCCGCGACCGGCCACCTGGCCGCGGCTGCGGCGCAGCACCGGCCAGGCCAAGGCGACCAGCAGGGCGAGCACGGCTGGCATCACCAGGCGCGAAACCAGCGGCCAGAAATTCCAGCCGGCATCCACCAGCGCCCACGGCAGCGTAGCCACGAACGCCAGGCCGTACAGCAGCGCACCGTTCGGCCTGCGCATCACCAGCAGCACGCCGGCCACGGCAGACGCTACACCCATCATCAGGAAGTACCAGCTGCCCCCCAGCTGCACCAGGCGTACGCCGCCGACCAGCAGAGCCAGGCCGAACAGCGTCACCAGGATGCCGAGCAGGATCACCAGCACACGGCACACGGCCGGAACCTTCGTCGTCTCGTCCACGTTGCATGAACCTCATTGCAGGAACCCGCGCGAAGGCGGGGAAGCCCCGCGCGCGCCAGGCGTGGCGGGGGCCGACGGCATCCAGGGCGGCTGCGGGCCGTGACGGCGTGCAGGCGTCGATCTGCTTATGACGCAAGGCGGGTGAATGACCGATCACGGCGATTATCGCACGCGTGTGCGATTTTGGCGTGATGCTGTGTCGCCATTGATGGAACGCAGCGGCGCGAAGATGCCGGGAACGGGCAGCGTACGGACGAACCGGTTACCCTATGCCGCCATACAAGCTGGTAGCTGCAATGACCGACGCCACCGTGGCCGTCCCCGCGTGGGCCTCGCGCCTGCGCGACATCGCCGATTTCCCCAAGCCCGGCATCCTGTTCAAGGACATCATGCCGCTGCTCGCGCACGGCGAGGACTTCCGTGATGCCATCCGCGCGATGGCCGACCGCTGGCGCGACCAGAAACTGGACGCGGTGGTGGGTATCGAATCGCGCGGTTTCATCCTGGGCGCCGCGATGGCACTGGAACTGGGCGTCGGCTTCGTGCCGGTGCGCAAGCCGGGCAAGCTGCCCGGCCAGGTGCTGCGCGAGGAATACACACTGGAGTACCGCAGCGACTGCATCGAAGTGCATGCCGATGCGCTGGCGGCCGGCGCGCGCGTGGCGATCATCGATGACGTGCTGGCGACCGGCGGCACGCTGGTGGCCGCATTGTCGCTGGTGCGCCGGCTGGGCGTGGACGTGGTCGGTGCTGGCGTCCTGGTCGAGCTGGATGGCCTGGGTGGCCGCGCCCGTTGGCAGGCGGACCTGCCGCTGCACACCGAGCTGGTGTTCTGAGACTGCCGCCGGGCATGGCCCGGCGCTACCGGCTTTGGAACTGTCGCCGGGCATGGCCCGGCGCTACCTGTCGCTGGGCCTTACATCATCCGTACGCGGAAGCGGCGGCCCTTGATCTTGCCGGCCTCCAGTTTCGCCACGGCGTTGCTGGCCTGCTCGCGCGCGATCGCCACGTAGGAGCGGGTCGGGAAGATCGCGATCTTGCCGATGAACTTGCCCGACAGGCCGGCGTCGCCGGTCAAGGCGCCGAGGATGTCGCCCGGGCGCAGCTTGTCTGTCTTGCCACCGTCGATGCGCAGGGTGCGCATCGCTGCCTGCGGCAACTCGGCGGGGCGTGACGTCGCCAGCGGCGTTTTCTGCCAGTCCAGCGCGTGCCCCATCTGTGCTTCGATCGCTTCGGCGCGGGTCTTTTCGCGGCCCGCCACCAGGCTGATGGCCAGGCCGCTGGCGCCGGCACGGCCGGTACGTCCAACGCGGTGCTGGTAGCTTTCGACATCGGTCGGCAGCTCGTAGTTGATCACCGCCGCCAGCTCTTCCACGTCCAGACCGCGCGCGGCGACGTCGCTGGCGACCAGCACGTTGCAGCTGCGGTTGGCCAGGAGCAGCAGCACTTCCTCACGGTCACGCTGCTCCATGTCACCGTGCAGGGCCAGCGCCGAGAAGCCGAACTGCTGCAGCGAATGGGCGACCTCATCCACGTCCTTGCGGGTATTGCAGAACACCACTGCCGATTCGGGCGTGTACTTGAGCAGCAGGCCGGCCAGCGCCTTCTGCCGATGGGCCGGCTCGACCTCGCAGAACAGGTGGCGGATGGCCGGCGCCTGGTCAGCGCCTTCCACCGTGACTTCAACGGCATCGCGCAGCAGGTCACGGGCAATGGCACGGATGCTGTCGGGGAAGGTGGCCGAGAACAGCAGGCTCTGCCGGTCCTTGTGGGTGCGTCCGGCGATTTCGCGGATGGGCTCTTCAAAGCCCATGTCGAGCATGCGATCGGCTTCGTCCAGCACCAGCGTGCGCACCGCGCCAAGATTCAGCGCGCGCTTGCGTGCCAGCTCCTGCACGCGGCCAGGGGTGCCGACCACCACGTGCGGGTCGTGGCCTTCCAGCGAAGCCAGCTGCGGTCCCAGCGGCACGCCGCCGACCAGCAGCAGCAGCTTCAGGTTGGGGATGCCGGTGGCCAGCTTGCGGATCTGCTTGCCGACCTGGTCGGCCAGTTCGCGGGTCGGGCACAGCACCAGCGCCTGTACGCGGATCAGGCTCGGATCGATCGCCTGCAGCAGCCCCAGGCCGAACGCAGCGGTCTTGCCGCTGCCGGTCGGAGCCTGCGCGATCACGTCGCGGCCATCGAGGATGGCGGGCAGGCTCTGGGCCTGCACAGGGGTCAGGGTGGTGTAGCCGAGGGCATCCAGGCCGGGCTGCAGGGCCGGGCTCAGCGGCAGGGTCGAGAAATCAGTCATGGCGCATTGTACCTGCGCGCGCGGCCGTCCCCGTCTCCCGGGGCAGCGGCCGTATCGGCAGACCTGCGCTCAGTGCAGCATCGCCAGCACGCCCTGGTGGATCGCCAGGCCACCGAACAGCAGCCAGGCGAACAGGAGCAGCGCCAGCAGCAGCGGCTTCAGGCCCGCCTGGCGCAGCGCGGAGACATGGGTGGTCACGCCCAGCGCCGCCATCGCCATCGCCAGCAGCACCGTGTCCAGCTGCACCAGCGCTGCGTGAAGTCCGGCGGGCAGCAGCTGCAGCGAGTTCATGCCGGCCACGGCGACGAAACCGAACGCGAACCACGGCACAACGATGCGGGCCTTGCTGCCCTCGGGCGTTGCCCTGCTGCCGCGTGCCAGCCAGAGCGACAGCACGACCAGGAACGGCGCGAGCAGCATCACCCGAACCATCTTGGTGATGACGGCGGTATCGGCAGCCGCCTCACCCACGGCACGGCCGGCAGCCACCACCTGCGCCACTTCGTGCACGGTCGCCCCGGTGAACAGGCCGTACTGCCGCGCGTCCATCGCCAGCCAGCCGTGCGACTGCAGCAACGCATACAGCGCCGGATACAGGAACATGGCAAGCGTACCGAACACCACCACGGTCGATACCGCCACTGTTACCTGTGCCGCACGACCACGCACCACCGGCTCGGCCGCCATCACTGCCGCCGCGCCGCAGATGGCACTGCCGGCGCCGATCAGCATCGCCGCCTCACGCTCCATCCTGAACACGCGCGTGCCCAGCCAACAGGCCAGGCCAAATGTGCTGGCGACCACCAGCACGTCCATCAGCACGCCGGCGACGCCGACATGGCCGATGTCCTGGAACGTCAGGCGCAGGCCATACAGCACAATGCCGGCACGCAGCAGCCAGTGCTTGGCGAAGCCGATGCCTGCCGCGCTGCGCGGCGCCAGCCGCGGGTAGAGGGTATTGCCGACCGCGATACCGGCGACGATCGCCACGGTCAGCGCGCTCAGGCCATGCGCCTGCAGCCATGGCAGGTCCGCCAGATGAAGCGATGCCGCAGCGAGCAGGCCCGCCAGCAGCAGCCCGGGCAGGCGCGGCTGCCAGCGCTGCCGCAGAACGGGCAGGGACCAGGTGGAGGGGGCGGAGGTGCTCATCGCGGGACCGGTGTGGGGAACGATGAAAAGCGTGCGCCTGCGCCAATGACCTGTAAAACGAATAATATAAGTAGAATCTACCTGCTTTATAGGTAAAGGCCATGCGCCTGACTCTGCGCCAGCTACAGGTCTTCGTCGCCATTGCCGACCACGGAAGTACCTCCGCGGCCGGCCAGGCCATCGCGCTCTCGCAGTCGGCCAGCAGTGCCGCCCTGCAGGAGCTGGAGGCGCACTTCGGCACGCCCCTGTTCGACCGCGTCGGTCGCCGCCTGGTGCTGAACGGCCATGGCCGCGCGCTGCTGGAACCGGCCCGCGCGCTGCTGGTCAATGCCGTTGATCTCGAGCGCCAGCTCGCTGCCGGCGGGGACCCCGCGCAGGGGGCACCGTTGCGGCTGGTGCTGGCGGCCAGCACCACCATCGGCAACTACCTGCTGCCGGCGCGCATCGCCGACCTGTTGCGGCAGGCGCCACAGGCGGAAGTCGATCTGCGCATCGACAACAGCGCCGGCGTGGTCGCCGCCGTCCAGCGGCTGGATGTGGATGCCGGCCTGATCGAGGGGCCATGCCACGAGCGGGGTTTGCAGGTGACCGCGTGGCAGCAGGATCCGCTGGTGATCGTTGCCGCCGCCGACGCGGCGGCGCGCTGGTCGCTGGAGGATCTGCGCGCGGCGCGCTGGCTGCTGCGCGAACCCGGGTCCGGCACCCGCGAGGCCGTGGAGCAGGCGCTTCTGCCGCATCTGCGCGGCTTCGCGCAGACCCTGCAGCTGGGCAATACCGAGGCGATCAAGCAAGCCGCGATCGCCGGCCTCGGCGTGGCCTGCCTGTCACGTCACGCATTGGAGGAGCCGCTGGCACTGGGTCGCCTGCGTGTGCTGGATACCCCGCTACCCGCGCTGCAGCGCACGCTGTGGCTGGTGCGCCACCCCGGCAAGCAATGGTTGCCGGGTCTGCAGGCGTTGCTGGGGGAGGTGGGCTGATCGATCTCCGGGAGCAGCCCGGCCGGCGCCCCCAACCCGTACAATATCCGGATGCCTCTGATTACTCTGCAGAACGTCGACTTCAGCGTCGGCGGCCCGTTGTTGCTGGAAAAAGCCGAACTGTCGATCGAGCCGGGTGAACGCATCGCCCTGATCGGCCGCAACGGCGCCGGCAAATCCACCCTGCTCAAGCTGCTGTCCGGCGACCACAAGCCCGATGATGGCGAAGTACGCGTCCAGCAGGGCGTCCGTGTGACCCGCCTGGAACAGGAAGTGCCGCACGGCGCGGCCGGCTCGGTGTTCGACGTGGTGGCCGATGGCCTGGGTGAGCTGGGCCAGTGGCTGGCCGAGTTCCACCACCTCAGCCATGCCGACGAGTTCGACGGCGATGCGCTCGGCCGGGTGCAGGCCAAGATCGACGCGGCCAATGGCTGGGGTCTGGACCAGCGCGTGGCCGAGACACTGACCAAGCTCGACCTGGATGGCGATGCGGAGTTCGCGCGCCTGTCCGGTGGCATGAAGCGCCGCGTCCTGTTGGGCCGCGCGCTGGTCTCCAGCCCGGACCTGCTGCTGCTGGACGAGCCGACCAACCACCTGGACATCGAAGCCATCGACTGGCTGGAAGCATTCCTGAAGGGCTGGAGCGGCAGCGTGGTGTTCGTCACCCATGACCGCCGCTTCCTGCGTGCGCTGGCCACCCGCATCGTCGAGATCGATCGCGGCCAGGTCACCAGCTGGCCCGGCGACTGGGCCAACTACGAACGCCGCCGCGAAGAGCGCCTCAACGCGCAGGCGCAGGAGAACGCGCGCTTCGACAAGCTGCTGGCACAGGAAGAAGTGTGGATCCGGCAGGGCATCAAGGCGCGCCGCACCCGCGATGAAGGTCGCGTGCGCCGGCTGAAAGCGATGCGCACCGAACGGTCGCAGCGACGCGAGCTGAGCGGCAATGTCCGGATGGAAGCGGCACAGGGCGTGAGCTCCGGCAAGAAGGTCATCGACGTCAAGGACATTTCGTTCGCGTTCGGCGACCGCACCATGGTCCGCGACTTCACCACCACCATCCTGCGCGGCGACCGGATCGGCCTGATCGGCCCCAACGGCAGCGGCAAGACCACTCTGTTGAAGCTGCTGCTGGGTGAACTGCAGCCGCAGAAGGGCGAGGTCAACGCCGGCACCAACCTGCAGGTGGCCTATTTCGACCAGTATCGTGCCGTGTTGCGCGAAGACTGGAGCGCCATCGAGAACGTGGCCGAAGGCCGTGATTTCCTCGAGTTCAACGGCAAGCGGAAGCACGTGCATGCCTATCTGCAGGACTTCATGTTCACGCCCGAGCGCGCGCGCGCGCCGATCACCCGGCTGTCCGGTGGGGAGCGCAACCGCCTGCTGCTGGCCAAGCTGTTCGCGCAGCCGTCCAACCTGCTGGTGATGGACGAACCCACCAACGACCTGGACGTGGAAACGCTTGAGCTGCTGGAAGAGCTGCTTGGCGAGTACACCGGCACGCTGCTGCTGGTCAGCCACGATCGTGATTTCATCGACAACGTGGTGACGTCCACGCTGGTGATGGAGGGCGACGGCGTGATCGGCGAGTACGTTGGAGGCTATACCGACTGGCAGCGCTACGCGGCCAGTACCGCAGCGGCAGCAGTGCCCGCCGCTGCCAGGCCGGCGGCAGCGGTTGCGCCTGTGGCTGCCGCGGAACCTGCCGCGGCCAAGCGCAAGCTCAGCTACAAGGAAGCGCGCGAACTGGAGCAGCTGCCGAAGACGATCGAGAAGCTGGAAGGTGACGTCGAAGGCCTCACCTCAGCGATGAATGATCCCTCGTTCTACACCCGCAGCAGCGCCGAGGTGACGGCACACACGCAGCAGCTGGCCAAGGTGCAGGCCGAACTGGACGCCGCGTACGCGCGCTGGGAAGAGCTGGAAGGCTGATCGTTGACCGACGCTGACGGTGCAAGGGTAGCGCGGGGCCATGCCCCGCGAGCGCACAGCGCGGGCTTCTGGCGTTCCGCCGGGCATGGCCCGACGCTACGGATGCGGGGCGCCACGGCGCCCTGATCCTATTTGACCCCGTGCAGATCCCGCAGCTGGCTTGGCCGGCTGCCGAAGTACGCCGCCAGGTCGGCGATGTCCTGATCGCTCAGGTCCGTCGCCTGCGGCGTCATCAACGCGTGCTGGCGGTCGCCGGAACGGTAGGCCTGCAGCGCATGCGCGAGGTAATCACCGTACTGCCCACCCAGTTTCGGGTAGGTCGGATCGATCGGGGCGTTGCCGTCGGCACCATGGCAATCGATGCAGCTCTGGTTGGCGGCCTTGCCCTTCACCTTGGCCCGGGCTTCACCGGCAGCCTCACGGCCGGTGGGCAGGCCTGCCGACGATGAAGAGCCGTGCTCGCCGCTGGCATGGCCCGGATCGGCGGCGGATTTATCGCTGTTCTCCACCTGTGACTGCGAGCAGGCCGCCAGCAGCAGGGCGACGGACAGGGCGATGGCATGACGCAGTGGATGCGCGGCTTTCGACATGGGCGGGCCTTACTTGACGGTGGACAGGTAAACAGAGAGATCGGCGATCTCCTGTTCGCTGAAACTCATCGACTGGGCCTGCATCGTCGGATGCCGGCGCTTGCCCTGGCGGTACTCGGTCAGGGCCTGGGTCAGGTACTGCTGGGTCTGGCCACCGATCTTCGGTACCCGGTAACTCGGGTAGGCGTTCTTGTAACCGGTGATGCCATGGCACCCCTGGCAGGTGTAGGCCAGCACCCGGCCATTGTCGTAATTGCCGGCAGGTGCGGCGGCGGCAGCAGCGGCGGGTGCCGGGGCTGGGGCGGGTGCTGCGGTCGTGGTAGCTGGAGCGGGCTGTGCGGCGGCCCCGAGGGGCAGGAGGACGGCCAGAGCGAGACAAGCGGCGAGCGGCTGCGGGCGCATGATGTCGTTTCCGGGGATTCGGGTCTGGTCGTTCCGGCGTGGGGTACGGAACGACCCGAGTATAGCCTCAGGTTTCATCTAGCTGAAATGGGGGTGGGCCGACCAGCGGCGTGAAGACACCATGACCTTTGGGATATGGTGTTGCCGTGAAGTGGTGCATTACTTTGCTACCACACCTGCCCACGCATCCTCCAGGGACCTGACGATGTCGCACCCAATCTTCCTGCATGGCCGCCGCAGCGGACTCTGCGCCGCCGCCCTGCTGATCTCCACCACGCTGATGCTGGGCGGTTGCGCCGCGGGCCCCAACAGCGAGGCCAAGGCCGCCGAAACCAAGGATGAGAAAAAAGTCGAGTCCGTGCCGGTCGAGGTCGCGGTGGCCAGCCGCCGCGCGGTGGCGGCCAGCTACACCGGCACCGCCGCGCTGGAGCCGCGCGCCGAGTCGCAGGTGGTTGCCAAGACCTCTGGCGTGGCGCTGGCGGTGCTGGTCGAGGAAGGCCAGCGGGTCAGCGCAGGGCAGCCGCTGGTACGGCTCGATCCGGACCGCGCACGCCTGGCGGTTGCCCAGAGCGAGGCACAGATGCGCAAGCTCGAGAACAACTACCAGCGCGCACAGAAGCTGGTCGGCCAGCAGATGGTCAGTGCCGCCGACGTCGACCAGCTGCGCTTCGATCTGGAAAACGTGCGCGCGCAGTATCGCCTGGCCACGCTGGAGCTGTCGTACACCACGGTGGTCGCACCGATCTCCGGCGTGATCGCCTCGCGCTCGATCAAGACCGGCAACTTCGTGCAGATCAACACGCCGATCTTCCGCATCGTCGACAACTCGCGCCTGGAAGCCACCCTCAACGTTCCCGAACGCGAGCTGGCAACGCTGCGTGCCGGCCAGCCGGTGACCCTGTCGGCGGATGCACTGCCGGGCCAGAGCTTCACCGGCATCGTTGATCGCATCGCACCGGTGGTGGATTCGGGCAGCGGCACGTTCCGTGTTGTCAGTGCCTTCGACGGCACTGCCCATTCCCTGCAGCCGGGCATGTTCGGCCGGATCCGCATCGATTACGACCAGCGTGCCGACGCCCTGGTCGTGCCGCGCCTGGCGCTGCTCGACGATGGTGAGCCGGCGGTGTTCCGTGTGCGCGACGGCAAGGTCGCACGCGTTCCGGTCAAGCTGGGTTACGCCGAGGGGCCATGGGTGGAGATCCGTGATGGCCTGGCGGCCGGAGACCAGGTGGTCACTGCAGGCAAGGTCGCGCTGCGCGACGGCACCGCCGTGCAGGTGATCGCTGATCCGAAGGCGAAGACGGCGACGGCCTCGGCCAGGCCGGCAGACAAGGCCGGGAGCCGGCAATGAGCCATCCTGACCACGACCACGGTGCTTCGCCCCACGGCGAAAGCGCCGCCGCCGGCATGCGCGGCGGCCTGGTGGAGTTCGCTACCCGCCGCCGCGTCACCATTGCCATGTGCACGGTCACCCTGCTGCTGTTCGGCCTGATTGCGCTGGGCAGCCTCAAGGTCAACCTGCTGCCGGACCTGAGCTACCCGACGCTGACGGTACGCACCGAATACACCGGTGCGGCACCGACCGAGATCGAAACCCTGATCACCCAGCCGGTGGAAGAAGCCGTGGGCGTGGTCAAGAACCTGCGCAAGCTGAAGTCGGTCTCGCGCACCGGCCAGAGCGATGTGGTGCTGGAGTTCGCCTGGGGCACCAACATGGACCAGGCCAGCCTGGAAGTGCGCGACAAGATGGAAGCGCTGAACCTGCCGCTGGAGGCGAAAGCCCCGGTGCTGCTGCGCTTCAATCCGTCCACCGAGCCGATCATGCGCCTGGTGCTGTCCAGCAAGGCGGCCCCGTCCAGCGATGCCGACGCCATCCGCGAGCTGACCATCCTGCGCCGCTACGCCGACGAGGATCTGAAGAAGAAGCTGGAACCGGTCACCGGCGTGGCGGCGGTCAAGGTCGGCGGCGGCCTGGAGGACGAGATCCAGGTCGACATCGACCAGCAGAAGCTCGCGCAGCTGAATCTGCCGATCGATACCGTCATCAAGCGCCTGAAGGACGAGAACATCAACATCTCCGGCGGTCGGCTGGAAGAGGGCTCGCAGCGCTTCCTGGTGCGTACCGTCAACCAGTTCGCCGACCTGGAGGAGATCCGCAACCTGCTGGTCACCACCCAGGCGTCCAATGGCAGTGCGGCGGACTCCGCGCTGCAGCAGATGTTCAACATTGCCGCCTCCACCGGTTCCGCTGCGGCCATCGCCGCAGCCTCGGCCGCACAGAGCGCATCGTCCGGCGGTGGCTCCAGCGTGGTCGCCAATGGCGTTCCTGTCCGGTTGAAGGACGTGGCCACCGTACGCCAGGGCTACAAGGAGCGTGAAGCGATCATCCGCCTCGGCGGCAAGGAATCGGTCGAGCTGGCGATCTACAAGGAAGGCGACGCCAACACCGTCGCCACCGCCGAAGCGCTGCGCAAGCGCCTGGAGCAGATCAAGGGCACGTTCCCCGGCGATGCCGAACTGACCACCATCGAGGACCAGTCGCGCTTCATCGAGCATGCGATCAGCGACGTCAAGAAGGATGCGGTGATCGGCGGCCTGCTGGCGATCCTGATCATCTTCCTGTTCCTCCGCGATGGCTGGAGCACGTTCGTCATCAGCCTGTCGCTGCCGGTGTCGATCATCGCCACGTTCTTCTTCATGGGCCAGCTGGGTCTCAGCCTGAATGTCATGTCGCTGGGCGGCCTGGCGCTGGCGACGGGCCTGGTGGTGGACGATTCGATCGTGGTGCTGGAGAGCATCGCCAAGGCGCGCGAGCGCGGGCTGGGCATCCTGCAGGCCGCGATCGAAGGCACCCGCGAAGTGAGCATGGCAGTGGTCGCCTCCACCCTGACCACCATCGCGGTGTTCCTGCCACTGGTGTTCGTCGACGGTATCGCCGGCCAGCTGTTCCGCGACCAGGCGCTGACCGTGGCGATCGCCATCGCCATTTCGCTGCTGGTATCGATGACACTGATTCCGATGCTCAGTTCGCTGAAGGGGCGGCCGCCGCTGGCGTTCCCCGAAGAGCCCGCCAGCGAGGCGTGGCAGCCGGAGCGTCGCTGGCAGAAGCCCGTTGCAGCCGGCCGTCGTGGCTTCGTCGCTGCGGTGCGCTGGACCTTCTATGCGCTGGCCTGGCTGGTGGTGCGTGCCTGCCGCGGCGTTGCCGCCGTGATCGGTCCGGTCATGCGCAAGGCCAGCGATATCGCGATGAAGCCCTATGCGGGGGCCGAACGTGGCTACCTGCGGCTGTTGCCGAGCGCGCTGGCGCACCCCGGCAAGGTGCTGGGCCTGGCCGCGCTGGCGTTTGCAGCCACCATGGCGCTGGTGCCGATGCTGGGCGCCGACCTCATCCCGCAGCTGGCGCAGGACCGCTTCGAGATGACCGTCAAGCTGCCGGCCGGCACGCCGTTGAAGCAGACCGATGCACTGGTGCGCGAACTGCAGCTGGCGCACGGCAAGGGCGAGGGCGTGGCCTCGCTGTACGGCGTCAGTGGCAGCGGTACCCGGTTGGACGCAAGCCCGACCGAGAGCGGCGAGAACATCGGCAAGCTGACCGTGGTGATGGAAGGCGGTGGGGATGCGCGCACCGAAGCGGCCATCACCGAGCGCCTGCGTGGCACCATGGCCGGGCACCCCGGCGCGCAGGTCGACTTCGCGCGGCCGGCACTGTTCAGCTTCTCCACGCCGCTGGAAATCGAACTGCGTGGTCAGGACATGGCCACGCTGGAGCAGGCTGGCCAGCGGCTGGCTGCCCTGCTGCGCGGCAATGCGCACTACGCCGACGTGAAGTCGACGGTGGAGGAGGGCTTCCCGGAGATCCAGATCCGCTTCGACCAGGAGCGCGCCGGTGCGCTGGGCCTGACCACCCGCCAGATCGCCGACGTCGTGGTGAAGAAGGTGCGCGGCGACGTGGCCACCCGCTACAGCTTCCGCGACCGCAAGATCGACGTGCTGGTACGGGCACAGGAAGGCGACCGGGCCAGCGTGGAGAGCATCCGCCGCTTGATCGTCAACCCGGGCAGTACCCGTCCGGTCACCCTGGACGCCGTGGCCGACGTGGTGGCCACCACCGGTCCGAGCGAGATCCACCGTGCCGATCAGACCCGCGTCGCGGTGGTCTCGGCCAACCTGCGTGACATCGATCTGGGCGCGGCCATGCGCGAAGTGCAGCAGATGGTCGCCGAACAGCCGCTTGGTGCGGGCGTCGGCCTGCATATCGGTGGCCAGGGCGAGGAACTGGCGCAGGCGGCAACGTCGCTGATATTCGCCTTCGGACTGGCGATCTTCCTGGTCTACCTGGTGATGGCGTCGCAGTTCGAATCGCTGCTGCATCCGTTCGTGATCCTGTTCACCATCCCGCTGGCGCTGGTCGGCGCGATCCTGGCGCTGATGCTGACCGGCAAGCCGATCTCGGTGGTAGTGTTCATCGGCCTGATCCTGCTGGTGGGACTGGTCACCAAGAACGCGATCATCCTGATCGACAAGGTCAATCAGCTGCGCGAGGCCGGCGTGGCCAAGCACGAGGCGCTGGTGGAAGGCGCGCGCTCGCGCCTGCGTCCGATCATCATGACCACCCTGTGCACGCTGTTCGGCTTCCTGCCACTGGCGGTGGCGATGGGCGAGGGCGCTGAAGTACGTGCGCCGATGGCGATCACCGTGATCGGCGGCCTGCTGGTCTCCACCCTGCTGACCCTGCTGGTGATCCCGGTGGTCTACGACCTGATGGATCGCCGCGGCGACGCCTACTACCGCGAACGCGGCCGCACGCACGCCGGCGACGGACTGCGGATTGCAGAAGGTGGCCGCGTCGGCGGCGAGGAGCCGGCATGAGTGTCGCCGAGTTCTCCATCCGCCGTCCGGTCACCACCATCATGTGCTTCGTATCGCTGGTGGTGATCGGCCTGATCGCTTCATTCCGGCTGCCACTGGAGGCTCTGCCGGACATCTCCGCGCCGTTCCTGTTCGTGCAGATTCCGTACACGGGCTCGACACCGGAAGAAGTGGAGCGGACCATCATCCGGCCGGTGGAAGAGTCATTGGCAACGATGACCGGGATCAAGCGCATGCGCTCCTCGGCCACGTCCGAAGCGGCGCTGATCTTCATCGAGTTCAGCGACTGGGACCGTGACATCGCCATCGCCGCTTCCGACGCGCGCGAACGTATCGATGCGATCCGCAGCGACCTGCCTGACGACCTGCAGCGCTACAACGTGTTCAAGTGGTCCAGCAGCGACCAGCCGGTGCTGAAGGTGCGTCTGGCCAGCACCACCGACCTGACGACCGCCTATGACATGCTCGACCGCGAGTTCAAGCGGCGCATCGAGCGCATTCCTGGCGTTGCGCGCGTAGACATCACCGGTGCACCGCCGAATGAAGTCGAGATCGCGATCGATCCCAACCGGCTCAACGCGCACGGGCTGAGCATCAACGAGCTGAGCGAACGGTTGCGCACGCTGAACTTTTCGATCTCGGCCGGGCAGATCGATGACAACGGCCAGCGTGTGCGCGTGCAACCGGTCGGCGAGATCACCGACCTGCAGGAACTGCGCGACCTGGTGATCAACGCCAAGGGCCTGCGGCTGGGTGACATCGCCGATGTGCGGCTGAAGCCGGCGCGGATGAATTATGGCCGCCGCCTGGATGGCAACCCGGCAGTGGGCCTGGACATCTTCAAGGAGCGCAGCGCCAATCTGGTCGACGTCTCGCGCGCGGCGCTGGCCGAAGTCGAAGCGATCCGCGCACAGGCCTCGATGCGCGATGTGCAGATCAAGGTCATCGACAACCAGGGCAAGGCGGTGACCTCCTCGCTGCTGGAGCTGGCCGAAGCCGGTGCGGTGGGCCTGATCCTGTCGGTGACGGTGCTGTTCTTCTTCCTGCGCCACTGGCCGTCCACGCTGATGGTGACGCTGGCCATCCCGATCTGCTTCACCATCACCCTGGGCTTCATGTACTTCGTCGGGGTGACGCTGAACATCCTGACCATGATGGGCCTGCTGCTGGCGGTGGGCATGCTGGTGGACAACGCCGTGGTGGTGGTGGAGAGCATCTACCAGGAGCGCGAGCGCATGCCGGGACAGCCACGGCTGGCCTCGATCATCGGCACCCGCAACGTCGCCATCGCGCTCAGCGCCGGCACCCTGTGCCATTGCATCGTGTTCGTGCCGAACCTGTTCGGCGAGACCAACAACATCAGCATCTTCATGGCACAGATCGCGATCACCATTTCGGTATCGCTGCTGGCGTCCTGGCTGGTGGCGGTCAGCCTGATTCCGATGCTGTCCGCGCGCATGGCCACGCCCAAGCTCGTGCACTCGCAGACCGGCCTGATCGCGCGCCTGCAGCGGCGCTACGCGCAGGTGCTGGACTGGTCGCTGCACCATCGTGGCTGGAGCCTGCTGGGCATCGTGCTGGTGGTGGCCGTCAGCCTGGTGCCGATGAAACTGACCAAGGTGGACATGTTCGGTGGTGAAGGTGGCAAGGACATCTTCATCGGCTACATGTGGAAGGGTGCCTACACCTACCGGCAGATGTCCGAGGAAGTGGCTCGGGTGGAGAACTGGATCGACGAGAACCGTGAGCGCCTGCACGTCAAGCAGGTGTACTCCTGGTACAGCGAGCAGGAAGGCAGCTCGACGGTTGTCACCCTGGACGAGAAGTACGCCAAGGACATCAAGTCACTGCAGGAGGAGCTGCGCAAGGGCCTGCCGAAGTCCGCGCGTACCGACTACTTCGTCGGCAACCAGGGCGGTGATGGTGGTGGCGGCAACCAGGGCGTGCAGGTGCAGTTGATCGGCGATTCCAGCAGCATGCTGCAGGAAATCGGCCAGGAAGTGCTGCCCCTGCTGGCCCAGCGTGCGGAGCTGCGCGACGTGCGCATCGACAATGGCGAGAAGGGCGGTGAACTCAAGGTGCGCGTCGATCGCGAGCGTGCCGCCGCCTTCGGCTTCAATGCCGAGCAGGTGGCCAGCTTTGTCGGCCTGGCATTGCGCGGTGCACCGATGCGCGAGTTCCGTCGCGGCGACAACGAGGTGCCGGTCTGGGTGCGCTTCGCCGGAGCCGAGCAGAGCAGCCCGGAAGACCTGGCCGGCTTCAGCGTGCGTACCGGCGACGGCCGCAGCGTGCCACTGCTGAGTCTGGTCAGCGTCGATGTCGGTTCGTCCGCCACCCAGATCGGCCGAACCAACCGGCAGACCACGCTGACGATCAAGGCCAACCTGGCCGAGAAGATCACCGCACCGGACGGACGCAAGGCGATCGAGGCCGTACTCAAGCCGATGAGCTTCCCGGCCGGCTATGGCTACACCTTCGATGGCGGCGACTATGGCAACGATGACGAGGCGATGCAGCAGATGGTGTTCAACCTGCTCATCGCGTTGGTGATGATCTACGTGGTGATGGCGGCGGTGTTCGAATCGCTGCTGTTCCCGGCGGCGATCATGAGCGGCGTGCTGTTCTCGATCTTCGGCGTGTTCTGGCTGTTCTGGATCACCGGCACCTCGTTCGGAATCATGTCCTTCATCGGCATCCTGGTGCTGATGGGCGTGGTGGTGAACAACGGCATCGTGATGATCGAGCACATCAACAACCTCCGGCGCAGCGGCATGGGGCGTACCCAGGCCCTGGTGGAGGGCTCACGCGAGCGCCTGCGCCCGATCATGATGACCATGGGAACGGCGATCCTGGCGATGGTGCCGATTTCGCTGACCAACACGCAGATGTTCGGCGACGGCCCGGAGTACGCGCCGATGGCCCGTGCCATCGCCGGTGGACTGGCGTTCTCGACCGTGGTCAGCCTGCTGTTCCTGCCGACGATCTACGCGGTGCTGGACGACCTGCGCAATGCCGTGACGCGGCTGATCCGCCGCGCGCGCGGCCTGGAAAAGGTGGCGGCAACGGCCGCCTAGCGTCGAGCTTGCCCGACTACGGGGAACGACAACGTGTTGTGGTGTGGGGAGGCCGGTCGTAGTGGGGCGGCCTCCCTTTTTTTTCGCCGGGCATGGCCCGGCGCTACCATCACCGCCACACGGTATCGCCGGGCCATGCCCGGCGGGGCGTTGCAATCAACCTGCGACCTTGCCCCACACCTGGAAGCCGGTCAGCCACAGGCCGAGCATGCTGCCGAGATTGGTCAGCATGAACGTCAGCACCACGCGGGTGACCCGATTGCGGTACCAGCCCTTCAACGACTGTGCATCGTCGCGCAGCTGCAGGAAATCCTGGTACGCCGGCTTGCGCAGGCGTGCCTCGACCAGCGCCGAGAACGCGCCGGTGGGAATGCTGAGCCGGAACGGCTTGAACGGGGCGACCACGATCGCCGTGAGAATGCTCAGCGGGTGACTGCCGGCCAGCAGACAGCCGAGGCCGGCCAGGCCGCCGGTGTACATCGCCCAGGTGGCCAGCAGTTCGGTGCCCACGCCCAGGCCTCCGCGGTAGAAGCCGACGGCGATGCCGGTGATGACGATGGCAAGGATGCCCAGCGTGAACCACGGGATGTTGCGCTTCTTCGGCACGGCTTCGAGTTCGGCGCGCAACGGTGCCGGTGCATCGGTATCCGTTTCGAGGTATCGCGCCAGGCCTGCCAGATGGCCGGCGCCGACCACCGCCAGGACTTCGCGCTGCCGCGGGTCGTGTTCTTCGCGCAGGCGCGTGGCCATGTAGCGGTCGCGCTCGCCGATGATGGTTTCGTACAGCGCGGGATTCTCGGTCGCGAACTCGCCGAAGCTCGACTCCAGCATGTCGCCCTGCTTGAGCTTCTCGATTTCGTTTTCGCCCACCTCTTCCGATGAGAACAGGCCGGCGCCCAGGCCCGCAACCAGCTTCAGCTTGCCGAAGAAGCCCAGCCGCTGCGAGGCGCGGCGGAAGGTCAGGCCCACCTCGCGGTCGATCAGGTGGACGGGCAGGCCGCGCTCACGCCCCAGTTCGACGGCGCGCTTCAGTTCCGCACCCGGCTCGATGCCGAGCTGTTCGGCCAGACGACGCTGGTAGGCGGAAAGCGCCAGGTTGGCGGCGAACAGGGCAACGCGACCCTTGCGGATCACCTCGACCAGGTCCAGCTTGGCCAACGTGTCCGGATCGCTCA
This sequence comes from Stenotrophomonas sp. TWI169, assembly GCF_039674705.1. NCBI lineage: Bacteria > Pseudomonadati > Pseudomonadota > Gammaproteobacteria > Lysobacterales > Lysobacteraceae > Stenotrophomonas > Stenotrophomonas sp. TWI169. Next base: position 19,934 of record NZ_JBDJOB010000028.1, read on the forward strand.
GGGCCTGCAGGCGCTGGGGGTCCAGTTCGACCGCGACGGCATCGAAGCGGCCGCTGTTGATTGCTTTCTCCACCGCCTCGACGCTGGCGTGGGAAACGTGGGCGGTGCCCAGCAGGGTGTAGCGCACGCCGTCGCGTTCAACGACGCGCACCGGCTGGCCGGCGAACAGATCGTCGCCGGTCTCGGGAAGGATTTCTGTCATGGAGTCATTCATTGGAAGGTGCGGTGTCGGCGCCGTCGCCGAGCGCGCGTTGCATCTGCACGGTGTCCAGCCAGCGGCCGTGCTTGCGGCCGAGGCCGCGGAACACGCCGACCAGCTCGAAGCCGAAACGCTCGTGCAGCCTGATCGAAGCGGTATTGGTCGGTTCGCCGATCACCGCCACCATCTGCCGGAAGCCACGTGCGACGCATGCGTCGATCAGCGCCTGCAACAGGCCGGTGCCGACGCCCTGGCCTTGGAACCGTGCATCGACATAGACCGAGTTCTCCACGGTCCACTGGTAGGCAATGCGCGTGCGGTAGGTGTTGGCGTAGGCGTAGCCGGCGACCTGGCCGTCGATCTCGGCGACCAGATAGGGAAAACCGCGGTCGATGATGTCGCGCATGCGGCGCAGCATGTCGGCCTGGTCCGGTATGTCGTACTCGTACGTGTTGACGAAGTCGGTCACTTCGACCGCGTAGATCGCGGTGATCGCGGCGATGTCGGCCGGGCCGGCATCACGGATGAGGACGGCCATGCGCGGCTCCGGTTCAGTCGATGTAGCGCTTGAGCAGATCGCCGTAGGCATCGATGCGGCGATCGCGCAGGAACGGCCAGATGCGGCGCACGTGCTCGCTGCGCTGCAGGTCGACGTCGCATACCAGCACAGCGGCATCGGTGCCGGCTTCGGCCAGGAACTCGCCCTGCGGGCCGAGCACGTGGCTGTTGCCCCAGAACTGGATGCCCGACGCGCCCAGCGGCGAGGCCTCATGGCCGACGCGGTTGCAGCTCAGCACCGGCAGGCCGTTGGCGACGGCATGGCCACGGTGGCTCAGTACCCAGGCATCGCGCTGGCGGGTCTTCTCGTCCTGCACGTCGTCCGGGTCCCAGCCGATCGCAGTCGGGTACAGCAGCAGCTCGGCGCCGGCAAGCGCCATCAGGCGCGCCGCCTCCGGATACCACTGGTCCCAGCACACCAGCACGCCCAGGCGGCCCACCGAGGTGTCGATCGGGGTGAAGCCGATGTCGCCCGGGGTGAAGTAGAACTTCTCGTAGAAACCCGGATCGTCCGGGATGTGCATCTTGCGGTACTTGCCGAGCAGGGTGCCGTCCTTCTCGAACACCACCGCGGTGTTGTGGTACAGGCCGGCGGCGCGGCGCTCGAACAGCGAACCGACCAGCACCACGCCATGCTTCTTCGCCAGCGCACCCAGGCGCTCGGTGCTCGGGCCCGGGATCGGTTCGGCCAGATCGAACTCGTCAACCGACTCGTGCTGGCAGAAGTAGGGGCCGTTGTGCAGTTCCTGCAGCAGCACCAGCTTGGCGCCCTGCGCTGCCGCTTCGGCCACGCGTGCCTCGATCACCGCCAGATTGGCGGCGGCATCGCCGTGGTTGCGCTCCTGGATCAGGGCGACGGTAAGCGGGCTGCGCGAGTTCATGCGGGTGTTCCTGCGGGGGAAAACCCGCATGTTAGCGCGTATGCGATGCCGCAGCGTGTCGGCCGCTGAACAGGTGCACGCAGCCGGTATCGCCGGGCCATGCCCGGCGTACGAACCGAATGCCGCTGTGCGCGCCGGGCGTGGCCCGGCGCTACCGCATCGTGCTACGCCTTCAGCAGGCCTTCCGGCAGCTGCATGGTGATGCAGTGCAGGCTGCCGTTCTGCCAGATCAGCGAGCGGCAGGGCACCTGGACGATCTCGCGGCCCGGATGGGCCTTGGCCAGCACGTCGCGGGCCAGATCGTCGGCCGGATCACCGTACGCCGGCATCAGCACCGCGCCGTTGACGATCAGGTAGTTGGCGTACGAGGCCGCCAGGCGGCGGCCTTCGTCGATCACCGGCTGTGCCCACGGCAGCGGGAACAGGCGGTATGGCTGACCGTCACGGGTGCGCAGCGCAGCCAGTTCCCTGCCCATCGCCTGCAGCTCGGCGTAGTGCGAGTCGTTCTCGTCGTCGCAGGCCTGGTAGACGATGCTGTCCGCCGAGGCGAAGCGGGCGAGGGTATCGATGTGGGCATCGGTATCGTCGCCTTCCAGGTAGCCGTGGTCGAGCCACAGCACGCGCTCCTGCTGCAGCCAGTCGGCGAGGTCGGCGCTCAGGCTGGCGCGGTCACGATCCGGGTGGCGTTCGTGCAGGCACTTCCAGGTGGTCAGCAGGGTACCTTCACCGTCGGTTTCGATGGCGCCGCCTTCCAGCGCGAACGGGATGCTGCGCACCGGCGCGTCGTTGAAAACGCCGGCCTGGTCGAGCGCGCCCACCAGCTGATCGTCGAGGGTGGCATCGAACTTGCCGCCCCAGCCGGTGAAGCGGAAGTCCAGCAGCTGGAAACCGCCGTCGGCACGTCGCAGGGTGATCGGGCCCGAGTCGCGCAGCCAGGTGTCGTCGTAGGCCGCCGTGGTGAAGTGCACCCTGTCCATGTCGATGCGGTTGGAGCGCAGCCGCATTTCGGCATAGGTCTCCACATCGTCATCGGCCACGCAGATCAGCACCGGCTGGAAGCGGGTGATCGCTGCAACCAGTGCGATATAGGTTTCCTCCACCTGTCCCAGGCGGTCGGCCCAGTCGGTATCGGCGGTGGGCCAGGCAATCAGGATGCCGCTCTGGGCTTCCCACTCGGCAGGAAAACGAAGGGTCTGGTTCATGGTCTCGCTACACAGGCCCGCCCGGGGCGGGTAAAGGGGTCAACGGATCGGCGGTTTCGGGCCGATTTCGTTCGGGTCCGCCTGGTTGGCCACCACGTCGATCACCTTCTGCTTCTCGAAGTAGACAGTGAACTGTGGGTACACCCAGCGGTTGATGGTCGGCCATTGCCGCTTCTGCCCGCCGCGCGGCTGCAGCTGCTCGCTGGGCGCACCGAACTGGCTCTGCACCTGCTGCATGGACTGGCCACGAAGGGGCAGGGCGCCGGCCGGCTTCTCGCGGGCGCGGTCGACAAGCAGAGTGTCGGCCAGGGCCGGCGTGGCGGCAGCCAGAGTGGCCAGCACGGCCAGGGTGGACAGGTAACGCTTCATCTCGATCTACTCCCCAGTGGTCAAGAAAGGCGATTACAGCAAAATCGGCAGGAAAAAGCCGCATAAACAAAAAACCGCCCGAAGGCGGCTTTTTGCATCGGGTCGGTCCCGCGCGGGACCAGCCGCAGCCACGAAGGCTGTTGGGCTCAGCGCTGACGCGCCTTGAAACGCGGGTTCGACTTGCAGATCACGAAGATCTTGCCACGGCGACGGACGACCTTGCAGTCACGGTGACGGGCCTTCGCCGACTTCAGGGAGGACAGGACTTTCATGGCATACCTCGGCGTAAACAGTAGTTGTTCGGGTGGAGCGTGGCCGCGATATGCGAAAGACAATCGGCAGTTGACGCTCGTTCAAGCCCGCCATTCTACCGGGCTTTTCCTCATGGTTTCAAGTGGTTGCACAAAAGATCCGTCGCGGGGTGTCTGGCAGGGGCTAGAATGCCCCCTTCACACGTACTGGGACCCCCATGAATCCACTCGCTCCCGTCCTGACCATCGACGGCCCATCAGGGGCCGGCAAGGGTACCATCAGCCGCATCGTGGCGCGCCGGATGGGCTGGCATTACCTGGATTCAGGCGCCCTGTACCGGGCGGTGGGCGTGGCCGCCAGCTGGGCCGACATCGATACCTCCGACGCCTCGGCATTGGTGCGGTGCACGTTCGATACCCATGTTCAGTTTGTTGAACAGGGTGATGCGATGCGGGTCCTGGTCAATGGCAGCGATGCCACCGACGAACTGCGGCTGGAGACCACCGGCGCGCTGGCGTCGGCCATCGCGGCCATTCCCGAAGTCCGGGCGGCCCTGAAGGAGCGGCAGCGCGCATTCAGGGAGCTGCCGGGCCTGGTCGCGGACGGTCGCGACATGGGTACGGTGATCTTCCCGGATGCCCCCTACAAGGTGTTCCTGACCGCCAGTGCCGAAGAGCGCGCCGAGCGCCGGCATAAGCAGTTGAAAGACAAGGGGGTTTCTGTTAACTTTGATGACCTCCTGCGCGAGATCATGGCCCGCGACGCCCGTGATGCTCAGCGTACCGTGGCGCCCCTGAAGCCGGCAGACGATGCCGTCCTCATCGACACCACAGGCATCGGCATCGCAGATGTCGTTGCCCGAGTGATGGATCTGCTTCCGGTTCCGGCTGCCTGATCCGTTCGCGCGGGAGCACTGCCAGCCGCATCGGTGGTGGTCGCGCAATAGCAGTGCTGTACAAGCTCCGTCGCGCAATGATGCGTGGCGGTTTTCCTACTTCACACACGACCTGCTTTTCCGGGGTCGACCAACAGGCGGGCGGTCGCCCATCCCCGAAGGGACGCCACCGACCCATGTGTCCAACAGAGTAAATCTAATGACCGAATCATTTGCCGAACTGTTTGAAGCCAGCCAGGCCAATCTGGCCAAGCTGAAGCCGGGCGCCATCGTCAGCGGTACCGTTGTTGAAGTCCGCGGCGACGTCGTGGTGATCAACGCTGGCCTGAAGTCCGAAGGCATCGTGCCGATCGAACAGTTCCGTAACGACGCTGGCGAGATCGATGTCGCCGAAGGCGATATCGTCAAGGTCGCCCTCGACTCCATCGAGAACGGCTTCGGCGAAACCGTCCTGTCGCGCGAGAAGGCCAAGCGCGCGATGGTGTGGGACGAGCTGGAAGAAGCGTTGGAAAAGAACGAAACCATCACCGGCCGCATCAGTGGCAAGGTCAAGGGTGGTTTCACCGTGGACATCAAGGATGTCCGCGCCTTCCTGCCGGGTTCCCTGGTCGATGTGCGCCCGGTGCGCGATCCGGCCTACCTGGAAGGCAAGGAGCTGGAATTCAAGCTCATCAAGCTGGACCGCAAGCGTAACAACGTCGTGGTCTCGCGCCGCGCTGTCGTCGAAAGCGAGCACTCGGAAGAGCGCGAGCAGCTGATGGACAAGCTGCAGGAAGGCGCGATCCTGAAGGGTGTCGTCAAGAACCTGACCGACTACGGCGCGTTCGTGGACCTGGGCGGTATCGACGGCCTGCTGCACATCACCGACATGGCATGGAAGCGCGTGCGCCATCCGTCCGAAGTCGTGAACGTCGGCGACGAGCTGGACGTGCGCGTGCTGAAGTTCGACCGCGAGCGCAACCGCGTTTCGCTGGGCCTGAAGCAGCTGGGCGAAGATCCGTGGGACAACATCGCCCGTCGTTACCCGGCCAACAGCCGCGTCTTCGGCAAGGTCTCCAACGTCACCGATTACGGCGCGTTCGTCGAGATCGAGCCGGGCGTCGAAGGCCTGGTGCACGTCTCCGAGATGGATTGGACCAACAAGAACGTCAACCCGTCCAAGGTCGTGCAGGTCGGTGACGAGGTCGAAGTGATGGTGCTGGACGTCGATGAAGAGCGTCGCCGCATCTCGCTGGGCATGAAGCAGGTTGCCGCCAATCCGTGGGAAACCTTCGCTGCCACCCACAAGAAGGGTGACAAGGTGTCCGGCCAGATCAAGTCGATCACCGACTTCGGCATCTTCATCGGCCTGGACGGCGGCATCGATGGCCTGGTCCACCTGTCCGACATCAGCTGGAACACCACCGGCGAAGACGTCGTTCGCAACTTCAAGAAGGGCGATACCCTGGACGCCGTCGTCCTGGCCGTCGACCCGGAGCGCGAGCGCATCTCCCTGGGCGTGAAGCAGCTGGAGCAGGATCCGTTCGGCCAGTACATGGCGGCCAATCCGAAGGGCTCCAAGGTCGAAGGCGTGGTGAAGGAAGTCGACGCCAAGGGCGCCGTGATCGAACTGGCCGACGGCATCGAAGGCTACGTTTCGGCTCGCGACATCGCCAACGAGCGCGTTGACGACGCCACCCAGCACCTGAAGGTCGGCGACAAGGTCGAAGCCAAGTTCGTGGGCATGGACCGCAAGGGCCGTACCCTGCAGCTGTCGATCAAGGCCAAGGACGACGCGGAAATGCGCGAAGTGCTGGAGGAATACCAGTCCGCTTCGGGTGGCACCACCCAGCTCGGCGCGCTGCTGCGTGCCCAGCTGAACGGTAGCAAGTCCGAGTAATCGGGCCCGTTGTTCGTTGTTTCCTGGACGGCCCGGGCACTGCCCGGGCCGTTTCAGGCTGAAATGCCCCTGATGTGAGCCGGTGATGACCAAATCCGAACTGATCGAAATCCTTGCGCGCCGTCAGGCGCACCTGAAGGCCGATGATGTCGATCTGGCGGTGAAGTCGTTGCTGGAAATGATGGGCGGTTCCCTCTCTGTCGGGGATCGCATCGAAATCCGCGGTTTTGGCAGCTTCTCGCTGCACTACCGCCCGCCGCGCCTGGGTCGCAACCCCAAGACCGGCGAATCGGTTGCCCTGCCGGGCAAGCACGTTCCCCATTTCAAGCCGGGCAAGGAACTGCGCGAGCGGGTCAGCAGCGTGCTGCCGCTGGACGCCGATCCCGCCTGAGCGTCCCGTCGCGCCACCGCGTGCGAATCCAGCCGCGAGTCGGATAAGCTACGGTCTCCCGCCCCTGGAGCTGTCGCATGAAGGTCTTTCGTCTGCTGGTCCTGCTGGCGGTGCTGATCCTTGGATTGATCATCGGTGCGGTCAACATGACCGCGATGTCGATCAACCTGCTGTTCACCGAGCTGCATACCTCCGTCGGCGTGGCATTGATCGCCGCCCTGCTGGTGGGCGTGGTGGTCGGCGCCGGCCTGGTGCTGGTGAGCGTGGTCGTTCCGCTCTACAGCCAGCTGCGCCGCGCCAACAAGTCCGCTGCCGCGTCGCCGGCACCGGTCGCTTCCCCCCAATCTTTTGACGGACGTTGATCGAAGATGGATTTCGTCACCGAGTGGTTCTGGTTTTTCCTGTTCGTGCCGCTGGCCGCCCTGGCCGGCTGGGTGATCGGACGGCGTGGCGGTCAGCGCCACGGTGACAACCAGGTCAGCCGACTGTCCAGCACCTACTTCCGTGGCCTGAACTACCTGCTCAACGAGCAGCCGGACAAGGCCATCGAGCTGTTCCTGCACATCGCCGAGCTCGACAAGGAAACCTTCGAGACCCAGGTCGCGCTGGGCCATCTGTTCCGTCGCCGCGGCGAAGTGGACCGCGCCATCCGCCTGCACCAGGGCCTGGTCAACCGCAACGATCTGAGCGATGCGCAGCGCGTGCAGGCGCTGCTGGCGCTGGGCGAGGACTACATGAAGTCCGGCCTGCTGGATCGCGCCGAGACCGTGTTCACCGAGCTGGCCCAGCTGGACCAGCGTGCGCCGCAGGCGCTCAAGCACCTGATCGGGATCTACCAGGCCGAGCGCGACTGGGAGAAGGCGATCGACAACGCCACCCGCTTCGAGGATGTCACCGGCGAGCCGATGGGCAAGCTGATCGGGCAGTTCGAGTGCGAGCTGGCCGAACGCTTCCGTGGCGCCGGCAAGCTGGAAGAGGCGAGGGCGGCCATTGCCCGTGCCTACCAGGCCGATGCGATGTCGGTGCGCGCCGGCATCATCGAAGGACGCCTGGAGAGCGATGCCGGCAATCCCGAAGCGGCGGTGCGAGCCTTCGAGCGTGCTGCGCGCAATGACCCGGAGTATCTGCCGGAACTGCTGCCGGCGCTGATGCAGAACTACCGCAAGGTCGGCGACCTGGGCGGCGCCCGCGCCTTCCTTTCGGAAATGACCGAGCACTACCGCGGTATCGCGCCGGTGCTGGCGCTGACCCGGCTGATGGAGGAACAGGAAGGTGTCGCCCCTGCGCGCGCCTATCTGGGCCGCCAGCTCAAGGACCGCCCCTCGGTGCGCGGCGAATCGGCGTTGATCGACCTGACCCTCGCCGAAGGTGCCGATTCCACCGCCACCCTGCACGATCTCAAGCACATCACCGACCAGCTGCTGGTGCGCAATCCGGCTTACCGCTGCACACGCTGCGGCTTCGGCGCGCGCACCCACCACTGGCAGTGCCCGAGCTGCAAGGAATGGGGTACGGTCAAGCCGCTGCTGAACTACGCGGTGCTCTGAATCATGCCCTGGCTCGTGATGGGCGCGCTGCTGGCGTTGGCCCTGCTGAGCGCCGCCCTGACCTGGGCGGCGCGCGGCTACGCGCTGCGCCGGCAGCTGATGGACCACCCCGGGGAACGCCGCAGCCATAGCGTCGCCACGCCACGCGGCGGCGGCATCGCCATTGTCATCAGCCTGCTGGCCACCGCAGCCGTGGCCATGTGGGCGTGGCCGCAGGCCATGCCGAGCCTGCTGGTCGCCGCTGCCGGCCTGCTGCTGGTCGCCGGCATCGGCTGGTGGGACGACCATCGCCCGCTGCCGGCCATGCGCAGGCTGCTTGTTCATTTCATTGCTGCGGGCCTGCTGGCCGGGCTGGTGAAGATCCACGGCGGCAGCTGGCTGCTGGCCCTGCTGGTGCTGTTCTTCACCGCCTCGTTGATCAACATCTGGAACTTCATGGATGGCATCAACGGCATTGCCAGCAGCCAGGCCATCGTGGTCGCGCTGGGGTTCGCTCCGGTGCTGCCCTGGCCGTGGTCATTGCTGGCCATCGCCCTCGGGCTGGCCTGCGTGGGTTTCCTGCCCTTCAACTTTCCGCGCGCACGCATCTTCCTCGGGGATGTCGGCAGCGGAGCGCTGGGCTACGCGGTGGCGGCCGTCGTGGCCGTGGCCAGCCTGCGCACGGACATCAACTGGATCCTCCTGCTGGTGCCGCTGTCACCGTTCCTCGTGGACGCGGGCTTCACACTGCTGGCGCGCATCATTTCCGGACAACGCTGGATGGAACCCCACACCCAGCACGTCTATCAGCGCGCTGTGCAGGCAGGAGCCAGCCACGCCCTGGTGACAGGGATGTACTTTGTTTTGGGCCTATTCAGCATTACAGTGTTCAATGTCAGTTCGAATCTGCAGCCGAGGTGGGAGGCTGTCGTGGCAATTGCTTGGTTCATCACGCTGAGCATGCTGTGGCTCCTCCTGCGCAATGGAATGCGCCACCGACAAGGAACTCCTTGAAATATGTCTTCACCCTGGCGGGATAGAATCCTCGGCCTGTTGCCGCGTACGGCCATTGTCTGCCACGACCTGTTCATGGTCTGGGCATGCTGGCAGCTGCTCCACGCCGGTCGTTACTCGATCCTGCCGGACGCGCCTGCGCTGCCGTTGTGGAATGTCGATACCACCCTGGTCCTGCTGCTGCAGGGACTGGTGTTCTGGCGCGTCGGCCTGTATCGCGGCCTGTGGCGGTTTGCCAGCGTCAGCGACCTGCTGAACATCTTCAAAGCCAGCTTCATCGGCATGGTCGCCATCGTCCTGGTGCTGATGTGGAAGCGCTTCAACGGCGTGCCGATGTCGGTGCTGGTGATCTATCCCTTCGCGCTGTCGGCCCTGCTGGGTGCCCCGCGCCTGCTGTATCGCGCATGGAAGGACTACCAGGCGCTGCAGTCCGATTCGAGCGCGCGCCGGGTGCTGATCCTGGGTGCCGGCCAGGCCGCTGAAACGCTGGTCCGCGATCTGCGCCGTTCCGGCAATTTCGAGCCGGTCGGCCTGCTTGATGACGCCCCGCACCTGCGCGGCGCGAAACTGCAGGGCCTGCCGATCCTGGGCACGCTGGACGATGCGCCGGCCGTGGCCCGCGAAACCGCAGCCAAGCTGCTGGTCATCGCCATTCCGTCGCTGGATGCCGCCGGCATGCAGCGCGTGGTCGCCATCTGCGAGAGCACCGGGGTTCCGTTCCGCACCGTGCCCAAGCTCAGTGACATCCTGCAGGGGCAGTCGCTGCCGGGCCAGCTGAAGGAAGTGGCGATCGAGGATCTGCTGGGCCGCAAGCCGATCATGCCGGACTGGAACCTGATCCGTGGCTGGCTGGGCGGGCGCACCGTGATGGTGACCGGTGCCGGTGGTTCGATCGGTTCAGAACTCTGCCGCCAGTGCGCGCGCCACGGTGCAGGCCGCATCGTCCTGCTGGAGATCAGCGAACTGCTGCTGTTGACCATCGAAGGCGAACTGCGCCGCAGTTTTCCCGACATCGAGATCGAAGCCGTGCTGGGTGACTGCGGTGACCCCGCAGTGATCCGCCATGCGCTGTCGCTGCACCCGGTCGATACGGCCTTCCATGCTGCCGCCTACAAGCATGTGCCGGTACTGGAACGGCAGCTGCGCGAGGCGGTGCGCAACAACATCCTGGCCACGGAGAACGTCGCCCGTGCCTGCCTGGAGGCACACGTCGAGCACTTCGTGTTCATCTCCACCGACAAGGCGGTCGATCCGGTCAATGCGCTGGGTGCCAGCAAGCGCTACGCCGAGATGATCTGCCAGAGCCTGGACCAGAAGTCCACGCATACCCGCTTCGTCACCGTGCGCTTCGGCAACGTGCTGGCGTCGGCGGGCAGCGTCGTGCCGTTGTTCCGCGAGCAGATCCTCAAGGGCGGCCCGGTCACGGTCACCGACCCGGAGGTCAGCCGGTATTTCATGACGATTCCCGAGGCCTGCCAGCTGATCCTGCAGGCGGCCGCCTCGGCGTCGCATGGCGCCATCTATACGCTCGACATGGGTGAGCCGGTGCCGATCCGGGTGCTGGCCGAGCAGATGATCCGGCTGGCCGGCAAGCAGCCGTACAAGGATATTCCGATCATCTACACCGGGTTGCGCCCGGGCGAGAAGCTGCACGAGACGCTGTTCTATTCCGACGAGGACTATCGTTCGACCGCCCACCCCAAGATCCTCGAAGCCGGCGTGCGCGCGTTCTCGCGTGACATGGTGCTCGGCAACGTTCCGAAGCTGCGCGAAGCGATCAGCAGCTACGACATCGACACCATCCAGGAGATCCTGTTCGCGACGATGCCGGAGTTTTCTCCAATCGAACAGGATGCTTACATCTCATCCGCTAAAGTCGTGCCGTTTCCGACACGCGAGGCCAACAGGCACTAATGAGCAAGCGAATTCGTAAAGCAGTTTTTCCCGTGGCAGGGCTCGGGACGCGCTTCCTGCCGGCGACCAAGACGGTGCCGAAAGAAATGCTGCCGATCATCGATCGTCCGCTTATCCAGTACGCTGTTGATGAGGCCATAGAAGCCGGCTGTGACACGCTGGTGTTCATCACCAACCGCTACAAGCACGCGGTCGCCGACTATTTCGACAAGGCGTATGAGCTGGAACAGAAGCTCGAGCGCGCTGGCAAGCAGGAGCAGCTGGAGATGATCCGCCACGTGCTGCCCAGCGGCGTGCGTGCGGTCTTCGTGACGCAGGCCGAAGCGTTGGGTCTGGGCCACGCGGTGCTGTGTGCCAAGGCCGTGATCGGTGACGAGCCGTTCGCCGTGCTGCTGCCGGACGATCTGATCTGGAACCGCGGCGACGGTGCGTTGAAGCAGATGGCCGACCTCAATGAGGCCAGCGGTGCCAGCGTGATCGCGGTCGAGGACGTGCCGCACGACAAGACCGCCAGTTACGGCATTGTGGCCACCGAGGCCTTCGATGGCCGCAAGGGCCGTATCTCGCAGATCGTGGAGAAGCCGAAGCCGGAGGACGCCCCCAGCGATCTGGCGGTGGTCGGCCGCTATGTGCTGAGCCCGAAGATCTTCGATCTGCTGGAGCAGACCGGCAGTGGTGCCGGTGGCGAGATCCAGCTGACCGATGCGATCGCGCAGCTGCTGAAGACCGAGCAGGTCGATGCCTACCGTTTCGAGGGCACCCGCTTCGACTGCGGCACGCACCTGGGGCTGGTCGAGGCGACGATCCGCTTCGCGCTGGACAACCCGAAGCTGGCGGGCCCGGCGCGCGAGAAGCTGGCGGCGATGCTGGCGGAATAAGGTTTATCAAGCGCTCCGTTCGCGGCGCCTTGATTGATGCGTGGTGGGCGGTAAGGGTGGGCCTTTGCAGGACACGCCGTAAACCCATCCATGGGGGCTTGATGGCGCCTTGCTCGTGTGCGCTGTCCTGCGCACACGGCAAGACCGGGGTTGGGCGTCCTGCCCAACCCGCCCGAGGCATGCCTCGGGCCCATGGCGCCAACGGTTTTGGAGAGGGCCATCCGCCCCCTCTCGACAGTTTCCTGCGGGCGCGGACGGGAAGGGCGGAATCAAAGACAAGAGCAAAAGCAAAAAGGCAGCCATCGGCTGCCTTTTTGCTTGTTGGGGTCAGATCCCTTTGCGCAGCAAAGGGATCTGACCCCAGCTTTTGATCTTGCCTTTGCTGAACCCTCCGCCGCGCGGAATGTTGGGTGGCACGGGTGGGTGAGGCTGGCCGGGACTGTCAGCGGCATGGATGCCGCTGCCAAGCCCCCAAGGACGGGTTTACGGCGTGTCCCGGGCAGTCTCACCCACCCGGGCCCCACCATCAGCAATCAGCCGGCAACGCTTTGAACCTTACAGCGCCTCGAAAATACCCGCCGCGCCCATGCCGGTGCCGATGCACATCGTCACCATGCCGTACTTCTGCTGGCGACGACGCAGGCCGTGCAGCAGGGTCGCGGTACGGATCGCACCGGTGGCACCCAGCGGGTGGCCCAGGGCGATCGCACCACCCAGCGGGTTCACCTTGTCCGGGTCCAGGCCGCAGTCACGGATCACCGCCAGCGACTGCGCGGCGAAGGCTTCATTGAGCTCGATCCAGTCCAGCTGATCCTGGTTCAGGCCAGCCTGCTTGAGTGCCTTCGGGATCGCGGCGATCGGGCCGATGCCCATCACTTCCGGGCGCACGCCGGCCACCGAGAAGCTGACGAAGCGCGCCAGCGGGGTCAGGCCGTAGTCCTTGATCGCCTGTTCCGACGCCAGCAGCACGGCACCGGCGCCGTCGCTCATCTGCGACGAGTTGCCGGCAGTGACGGTGCCACCGAACTGGCCATTGCGGAATACCGGGCGCAGCTTGGCCAGGCCTTCGGCCGAGGAATCCGGGCGCGGGCCTTCGTCGGTATCGGCAACCTTGTTGCGGGTGATGATGCGCTGGCCATCGGCCAGGTCCGGCAGGTGCGAGACGATCTCATACGGGCTGATCTCGTCCTTGAACTCGCCCTTCTGGATCGCAGCCATCGCCTTCTGGTGCGAGGCCAGGGCGAACGCGTCCTGCTCTTCGCGCGAGACCTTCCACTCTTCGGCCACCTTCTCGGCGGTGATGCCCATGCCGTAGGCGATGGCCACATGGTCGTTGTCGAACACGCTCGGTGCCATCGCGATCTTGTTGCCCATCATCGGCACCATCGACATCGACTCGGTGCCGCCGGCCAGCATCAGGTCGGCGTTGCCCAGGCGGATCGCATCGGCGGCCTGCGCAACGGCCTGCAGGCCGGAGGAGCAGAAGCGATTGACGGTCTGCGCCGCGATGGTGTTCGGCAGGCCGGCCAGCAGCACGCCGATGCGCGCCACGTTCATGCCCTGCTCGGCTTCCGGCATCGCGCAGCCGATGATCGCATCATCGATGCGGTTGACGTCCACGCCCGGCGCCTGCGCGACAACGCTGCGCAGCACGTGGGCAAGCATGTCGTCGGGGCGGGTATTGCGGAACATGCCCTTGGGCGCCTTGCCCACCGGGGTACGGGTGGCGGCGACGATGTAGGCGTCCTGGATTTGCTTGGTCATTGCAGTGATCTCTCGAATAGGTTTTGTAGAGTCGAGCCATGCTCGACTGCCACAGCAGGTGATGCCGGCCCGGGGCCGGCATCCGCCATCAATCAGTTGCGCAGCGGCTTGCCGGTCTTGAGCATGTGCGCGATGCGGGCCTGGGTCTTTTCCTGCTGGGCCAGTTCGACGAAGTGCTTGCGCTCCAGGGTCAGCAGCCACTCTTCGTCGACCAGGGTGCCGCGATCGACCTTGCCGCCGCACAGCACGGTGGCGATGCGCTCTGCAATCTCGTAGTCGTACGGGCTGATGAAGCGACCTTCCAGCATGTTGACCAGCATCATCTTGAAGGTGGCGATGCCGACGTCGCCGGCCACCTGGATGCGGCGTGCCGGCAGCGGCGGACGGTAGCCGGCTTCGGCCAACGCGCGGGCTTCGGCCTTGGCGATGTACAGCGCCTCGTAGCTGTTGAACACCACCTTGTCGGTGCTGCGCAGCAGACCCAGCTCCTTGGCATTGACCGCCGAGTTGGACACCTTGGCCATGGCCACGGTCTCGAAGGTCTTCTTCAGTTCGGCGAACACGTCGCCGCCCGGCCCGGCCGCCTGCGAGGCGCGCACGGCCAGTTCCTTCAGGCCGCCACCGGCCGGCAACAGGCCGACGCCGGCTTCCACCAGGCCGATATAGCTTTCCAGGAAGGCCACGGTCTTGGCGCTGTGCATCTGGAACTCGCAGCCACCGCCCAAGGCCAGGCCGCGCACGGCAGCCACCACCGGCACCAGCGAGTACTTGATGCGCTGGCTGGTGCGCTGGAAGTTGGCGACCATCTGCTCGAACTGGTCGACCTTGCCGGCCTGCAGCAGGCCCAGGGCGCCGGCCAGATCGGCACCGGCGGAGAACGGTTCCTTCTGCTGCCAGATCACCAGGCCCTGGAAGTCCTTCTCGGCGCGCGAGACGCATTCCTGCAGGCCATCGAGCACCTGGTCGGAGACGGTGTTCATCTTGGTCTTGAAGCTGACCACGGCGATACCGTCGCCGTCGTGCCACATGCGCAGGCCATCGTTCTCGAACACGGTCTCGCCCGGCGCGAACGTTTCGCCCAGCAGCGGATCCGGGAAGCGCTGGCGCTGGTACACCGGCAGCGACGAGCGCGGCAGCTTGGCGTTGCGCGACGGGCTGTAGCTGCCCTCGGCGGCGTGCACGCCGTCGCGGCCATCGAAGACCCAGTCCGGCAGCGGGGCGTTGCTCATGCTCTTGCCGGCGACGATGTCATCGGCGATCCACTGCGCGACCTGCTTCCAGCCCGCGGCCTGCCAGGTCTCGAACGGGCCCAGCGACCAGCCGTAGCCCCAGCGGATCGCGAGATCGACGTCGCGCGCGGTCTCGGCGATGTCGGCCAGGTGGTAGGCGCTGTAGTGGAACAGATCGCGGAAGGTCGCCCACAGGAACTGTGCCTGCGGATGCTGGCTCTCGCGCAGCTTGGCGAACTTCTCGGCCGGGTTCCTGATCTTCAGGATCTCGACCACCTCCGGTGCGGCGCTGCGGTCGGCCGGACGGTAGTCCTGCTTTTCCAGATCGAGCACGACGATGTCCTTGCCGACCTTGCGGAAGATGCCGGCTCCGGTCTTCTGGCCCAGTGCGCCCTTGGAAATCAGCGCGTCCAGCCACTTGGGCGACTTGAAGAATTCATGCCACGGGTCGTTCGGCAGGGTGTCGCCCATGGTCTTGATCACGTGCGCCATGGTGTCCAGGCCGACCACGTCGGAGGTGCGGTAGGTCGCCGACTTCGGGCGCCCGACCAGCGGCCCGGTCAGGCCATCGACTTCATCGAAGCCCAGGCCGAACTGCTGGGTGTGGTGGATGGTCGACAGGATCGAGAACACGCCGATGCGGTTGCCGATGAAGTTCGGGGTGTCCTTGGCGTAGACCACTCCCTTGCCCAGGGTGGTGACCAGGAACTCTTCCAGGCCTTCCAGCACGGCGGCATCGGTGGTCGAGGCCGGGATCAGCTCAGCCAGGTGCATGTAGCGCGGCGGATTGAAGAAGTGCACGCCGCAGAAGCGGTGGCGCAGCTGTTCCGGCAGCACGTCGGCCAGCTTGTTGATGCCCAGGCCGGAGGTGTTGGACGCCAGCACGGCGTGATCGGCCACGAACGGTGCGATCTTCTTGTAAAGGTCCTGCTTCCAGTCCATGCGCTCGGCAATGGCCTCGATGATCAGGTCGCAGTCCTTCAGCTGCTCCAGCCCCGACTCGTAGTTGGCCGGGGTGATCGCTTCGGCCAGCGACTTGCTGGCCAGCGGCGCCGGGCTGAGCTTGCCCAGGTTGGCGATTGCCTTCAGCACGATGCCATCGGCCGGACCTTCCTTGGCGGGCAGGTCGAACAGCACGGTGTCGACGCCGGCGTTGGTGAGGTGGGCGGCGATCTGGGCACCCATGACGCCGGCACCCAGCACGGCGGCGCGGCGGACTAGCAGGGAATTGGACATGGTGTAAGGGCCTTTGTTGGTCAGCAGTTACTGGGTGGAATCAGGCGGAGGCGGGCAGGGCGCTGCCGCTGCGTGCGGCGGCGCGGAACCCGGCTTCGGCGAAATGGATGAGCTCGTGGGCTGCCTGGGCACGATGCGCCGCTTCGGTGACACCGGCGGGACGCTTGATCAGCCCGAAATCGGCCATGGCGTAGGTGAGCGAGCCGGCCAGGAAATCCAGCCGCCAGTACAGCTCTTCCTTGCTCAGGTCAGGCACGCACTCGGCGATGGCCTTGCCGAACGCACGCAGCACGTGGCCGTAATGGTCGGACAGGAACTTGCGCAGGTTGTCGTTTTTCTCGGCGTAGGCGCGGGCGATCACGCGGACGAAGGCGCCGCCGCTCTGGCGGTCCTGGGCCAGCGCCAGCGCCGGCTCCACGAAGGCGGCCAGCACCGGGCGCAGTTCACCGGGGTGTTCGCTGCGGGCGCGTTCGAGCTGGGCCATGCGGGCGCCGGTCATCTCGTCCATGCGACGGCGGAACACCTCGTTGACCAGGTTTTCCTTGGAACCGAAGTGGTAGTTGACGGCGGCGATGTTGACGTCGGCCTGGCTGGTGACCTGGCGCAGCGACGTGCCGGCAAAGCCGTGCAGGGCGAACAGCTCCTCCGCGGCACCGAGGATCCGGTCCTTGGTCGAGAAGTGGGCGGGCTTGGCCATCGGCAGGCGGACCTTAATCAAACGATTGTTTGATACTAGAACCAGACGGTAGCGTATGGCATTTTGCAGTGCAGCAAAACGCGGGGTCCGGTCAGATTTCACTCAGGTGGGTGAATGGGGTACAGCCGGGGGCGGATCCCCGCAGGGGCTCGGACCCCGGCGCCACGAGCCGCCAGCCAGGGGCGCACTACCACCGCGCCGCTTTATCTTTTACAATTCGCCTACGTTTATCAGGCTAAGCCCGCGTTCCGACGCGGGTTTTTTTCATGTACCCTTCGGGCCATCAGCGGCCCGATTCCATTGGAGACATCCCATGGCGCTGGAGCGCACCCTTTCGATCATCAAGCCGGACGCCGTTGCCAAGAACGTCATCGGCGAAATCTACGCCCGCTTTGAAAAGGCCGGCCTGAAGGTCGTCGCCGCCAAGTACAAGCAGCTGTCGCGCCGTGAAGCCGAAGGCTTCTACGCCGTGCACCGCGAGCGTCCGTTCTTCAACGCTCTGGTCGAGTTCATGATCTCCGGCCCGGTGATGATCCAGGCCCTGGAAGGCGAGAACGCCGTGCTGGCCCACCGCGACCTGCTGGGCGCCACCAATCCGAAGGAAGCCGCGCCGGGCACCATCCGCGCCGACTTCGCTGAATCCATCGATGCCAATGCCGCCCACGGCTCGGACTCGGTCGAGAATGCCGCGATCGAAATCGCCTACTTCTTCGCCGCGACCGAAGTCGTCTCGCGCTGAGAGTGATGCCGTGAACGAGGTCGTACAGACACCCGCCATCCAGCCGCTGCCGAAGTCGGCACCCACGGCCGGCAAGCAGAACCTGCTCGACCTCGATCGCGCGGGCCTGGAGACGTTTTTCGTCGAGGTTCTCGGCGAGAAGAAGTTCCGTGCCCACCAGGTGATGAAGTGGATCCACCACCGCTACGTGACCGATTTCGATGAGATGACCGATCTCGGCAAGGTCCTGCGCGCCAAGCTGCAGGATCATGCCGAGGTCGTCGTTCCCAACATCGTGTTCGACAAGCCCTCCGCCGACGGCACCCACAAGTGGCTGCTGGCGATGGGCGTGGATGGCAAGAACGCCATCGAGACCGTGTACATCCCGGACAAGACCCGCGGCACGTTGTGCGTGTCCTCGCAGGTCGGCTGCGGGCTGAACTGCACGTTCTGCTCCACTGCCACCCAGGGCTTCAACCGCAACCTGACCACCGCCGAGATCATCGGCCAGGTGTGGGTGGCTGCGCGCCACCTGGGCAACGTGCCGCACCAGATGCGCCGTCTCACCAACGTGGTGATGATGGGCATGGGCGAGCCGCTGATGAATTTCGACAACGTCGTGCGTGCCATGAGCGTGATGCGCGACGATCTGGGCTATGGCCTGGCGAACAAGCGCGTGACGCTGTCCACGTCCGGCCTGGTGCCGCAGATCGACCGCCTGTCCAGCGAGAGTGATGTCTCCCTGGCGGTGTCGCTGCACGCACCGAACGACGAGCTGCGCGAGACGCTGGTGCCGCTGAACAAGAAGTACCCGATCGCCGAGCTGATGGCCTCGTGCGCGCGCTACCTGCGCGCCAACAAGCGTCGCGAGTCGGTGACCTTCGAATACACCCTGATGAAGGGCATCAACGACCAGCCCGAGCATGCCCGCCAGCTGGCCCGGCTGATGCGCCAGTTCGACAACGCGGTGCAGGCCAAGGACTCGGGCAAGGTCAACCTGATCCCGTTCAATCCGTTCCCGGGCACCCGTTACGAGCGTTCCGAGGAAGCCGACATCCGCGCGTTCCAGAAGATCCTGCTCGACAGCAACGTGCTGACGATGGTCCGCCGCACGCGCGGCGACGACATCGACGCCGCCTGTGGCCAGCTCAAGGGCCAGGTGATGGACCGCACCCGCCGCCAGGCGGAGTTCAACAAGACGCTGCAGGCGGGGAAGGGGAGCGATGCGGCCGCCTGACCGCTTCCGGCTGGCGCTGCTTGCGGGCGTGCTGGCCATGGCGGTCGGTGCCTGCTCCTCCACGCCCAAGGGCCGGCTCGGTCCCAGCGAAGCGCCGGTCTATTCGGTGCGTGACCCGGACGGCGTGCGTCGCCAGGTGCGCGTGAACGACCTGCTGGTGCTGGCCTCGCGCGACATGCAGCTGGGCAATCTGGACGGTGCCGAGAGCAAGGCCCGCCAGGTGCTGAAGCTGCAGCCCGACGAGCCTGACGCACTGGTCCTGCTGGCCGGCATCGATGACCGCCGCGGCCGCACCCGGCAGGCGGGCGAGGGCTTCCGCAGGGCCGCAGAGCTGGCCCCGCAGCGCGGTGACGTACTCAACAACTATGGCGCCTGGCTGTGCCAGCAGGGGCAGGCCGCCGAGTCGCTGGTGTGGTTCGATCGTGCGCTGCAGGCGCCGGGCTATGCCACGCCCGCCGAGGCGCAGGCCAACGCGGGGGGCTGTGCGCTCGACGCGGGGCAGCCCGAACGGGCCGAGCGCGACCTGCGTGCCGCACTCGCGGTGGCTCCGGCCAACCCGGTCGCCCTGGAGGCGATGGCCCAGCTGAGCTTCCGCCAGGGCCGCTACATGGAGGCCCGGGCCTTCGCCGAGCGCAGGATTTCGGCTGCACCCGCAACACGTTCCGTGTTACAACTTGCGTCTCAAATCGAGGCGCGGCTGGGCGATCACGCAGCATCCGATCGCTATCTGCAGCGGATTCGACAGGAATTTCCGCAGGATGCGGGCTCCTAACTCCAGGGTTGATGCATTGTGATTGATGACCAGACTGTGAGCGCTCTCGAGACTGCGGCCGGCTGTGGCACCCGCCTTCGCCAGGCCCGCGAGGCGGCCGGACTGACCCTTGACGACGTCGGACAGCGGCTGCGCATGCCGGTCCAGGTGGTCAGGTCGCTGGAAGAAGAACAGTGGCAGAAGCTCGGTGCGCCGGTGTTCGTCCGCGGCCAGCTGCGCAGCTATGCGCGCCTGCTGAATGTGGATGTGAGCGAACTGCTGGAGCAGGCCCAGGTGGGCCCGGTGGTCCCGCCGACCCTGGTCAGCCATACCCATACCCCGCGTGCGCGCCGGATCGCCGAGAACCTCGGCCGGCGCGTGCTGTATGTCGGCATCACCGCGGTGCTGGCCGTGCCGGTGTGGTTCGCCACGCGCGGCCATTTCGATGGCGGCACGCCGTCGCCGAACACCGCCTCGCTGGACGTGATCCCGGCGACCGTGCCGGTCACCCCCGCCGCCGACGGCGCCGAGCCGGTGGCATCGACGGAGACCTCGGTGGCGTCCACCGCCAAGCCGGCCGCGACCCCGTACGTCGCCTCGCTGGCGCCGGTCCCGCGTCCGGCCGCCACTGCGGCGGGTGCCGGCACCACGCTGGAGATGCAGTTCAACGGAGACAGCTGGGTCGACATCGGCGGCCCCGATGGCAGCACCGTCGAGAAGGCGCTGATCCGGTCGGGCGAGAGCCGAAGCTTCACCCCGGGCCAGGTGACCCGGGTCACTCTGGGCAACGCCTCGGCGGTCCAGGTTCAGCAGAACGGCGCTATCGTCGATCTGGCGCCCTACCAGCGAGCCAACGTGGCACGCTTTCAGGTATCCTCTGAAGGCTCCGTGGTCCCGGTTTCGCACTGAGGCGCGGTTTCACCACCTTCGATAATCCCAATGGTCCCTCCCGATGGGCGGGGCGAGAGTACGCATGGCGATCGACGATCTGCTCGACGAGCACGAACAAAGTGAACGCGTCCGCAGCTGGCTGCGGAAGAATGGCGCCAGCATCATCGGTGGCGTGGCCATCGCCATCGGCGCCATCGCCGGCTGGCAGTGGTGGCAGACGCAGCAGGGCGGCAAGCTGGCCTCGGCCAATGTCGAATACCAGAAGGCACTGGTGGGTCTGCAGCAGAACAAGCTCGACGACGCCGCCAAGGCGGTGAAGGCGCTCGAAGCCGGTCCCTCCAGCATCTACGGCGAGCTCGCGGCGCTGCAGCTGGCCAAGGCCCAGGTCGACGCCGGCAAGAACGAAGAAGCCCTGGCGACGCTGCGCAGCGTGAAGGTCGAAGGTGACCTGCAGCGCGTGGTCGACCAGCGCGTGGCCCGCCTGCTGGTCGCTACCGGCAAGGCTGACGAGGCCATCTCCCTGCTGGGCAGCGCCACCGACAGCGGCAGCCTGGAGATCCACGGCGATGCGCTGATGGCCCAGGGCAAGCGCGATGCCGCCCGCGAACAGTACGAGAAGGCGTTGAAGACGCTGGACGTGGCGGCGCCGCAGCGGCGCCTGCTGGAAACCAAGGTTATGGACGCCGGCGGCACCGTCGCCGCCCCTGCGGAGTCGGTTTGATGAGTCAGAAGGTCATGATCACCCGCGTCGCCACCGTGCTGCTGCTCGGCGTGGCGCTGTCCGGCTGCAGCACCATGAAGGGCTGGTTCGCCGGCAAGGACGCGGAAGCGAAGAAGGCGCAGGAGCCGGCCGAACTGGTCAAGTTCGAGCCGACCCTGAAGGTCAACAAGGCCTGGTCGGTCAATCTGGGCAAGGGTGAGCGTCGCATCGGCGTGCGCCAGGGCCCGGCGGTGGCCAACGGTCACGTGTTCGCTGCGGCGATCACCGGTGGCGTGCACGCCATCGACCTGCAGACCGGCAAGAAGGTCTGGACCTGGGAGCCGAAGAAGGAAAAGAAGAAGGACAAGCTGCGCCTGTCCGGTGGCCCGGGTGTTGGCGAGAACCTCGTCGTGATCGGCACGCTCGACGGCCAGGTCATCGCGCTGGACATCAATGACGGCAGCGAGAAGTGGCGCGCCCGCGTGCCCGGCGAAGTGATCGCCGCGCCGGCGGTGGCCCAGGGCATGGTGTTCGTGCGCAGCAACGACGGCCGCATCACCGCCTTCGACGTGGGCAACGGCACCCAGCGCTGGTTCAACCCGAGCGAACTGCCGGCGCTGACCGTGCGTGGCAATGCGCCGGTGGTGACCGGTCCGGGCGTGCTGTTTATCGGCAGGGATGACGGCGCCATCGCCGCGCTGGCCATGCAGGATGGCCGCACCCTGTGGGAACAGAACGTGGGCAGCGCTGAAGGGCGCACCGAGCTGGAGCGCATGGCCGACATCGACGGTGCGCCGGTGCTCGATGGCAACACGCTGTTCGTGAGCAGCTTCAAGAACCAGACGATGGCCATCGAAGGCCCGACCGGTCGCCCGCTGTGGGCGCGCGACCACGGCGGTGCCGGTGGCGTGGCGGTCTCGTCGGGCAATGTGTTCGTCACCGACAACAAGGGTGGCGTGTTCGGCCTGGACAAGGCCAGTGGCGCGGCGATGTGGTCGCAGACCGGGCTCGCCCGGCGCCTGCTGACCGGCCCGGCACTGCACGGCGACTACGTGGTGGTCGGCGACTACAAGGGATACGTGCACTGGCTGCAGACGTCCGATGGCGCGATGGCGGCGCGGGCCAAGAGCGGCGGTGAAGCTCTGCTGGCCCAGCCGATCGTCGTCGACGGGGTGCTGCTGGTGCAGAACGTGGATGGCAAGCTGACCGCCTTCCGGTTGGCAAATTAATACGGAGTAATCGCGATGCTGCCTTTGGTCGCCCTGGTTGGACGGCCGAATGTCGGCAAGTCGACCATTTTCAATGCGTTGACCCGCACCCGTGACGCCCTGGTCCATGACCAGCCCGGCGTCACCCGTGATCGCAACTACGGCGTCTGCCGCCTCGACGAGGACAATCATTTCCTCGTCGTGGACACCGGCGGTATCGCCGGGGAAGACGAGGGCCTGGCGGGCGCTACCACGCGTCAGGCCCGGGCCGCTGCCGCCGAAGCCGACCTGATCCTGTTCGTCGTCGATGCCCGCGAGGGCACGTCGGCGCTGGATGACGAGATCCTGTCGTGGCTGCGCAAGCTGTCGCGTCCGACCCTGCTGCTCATCAACAAGATCGACGGCACCGACGAGATGGCCGTGCGCTCGGAATTCGCGCGCTACGGTTTCAGCGAGATGCTGACGGTTTCGGCCGCGCATCGTCAGGGCCTGGACGATCTGCTCGATGAAGTGATCCAGCGCCTGCCGGAAGAGGGCAGTGGCGAAGAGCTGGACAACGATCCGAACCGTGTGCGCATCGCCTTTGTCGGCCGCCCCAACGTGGGCAAGTCGACCCTGGTCAACCGCATCCTCGGCGAGGAGCGCATGATCGCCTCCGACGTGCCCGGCACCACCCGCGATTCGATCGCGGTGGACCTGGAACGCGATGGCCGCGAATACCGCCTGATCGACACCGCCGGCCTGCGTCGCCGCTCGCGGGTGGACGAGGTGGTCGAGAAGTTCTCGGTGGTCAAGACCATGCAGTCCATCGAGCAGTGCCAGGTGGCCGTGCTCATGCTGGACGCCACCGAAGGCGTGACCGACCAGGACGCCACCGTGCTGGGGGCCGTGCTCGACGCCGGCCGCGCCCTGGTGATCGCCATCAACAAGTGGGATGGCCTGACCGAGTACCAGCGCGAGCAGGCCGAAACCATGCTGTCGCTGAAGCTGGGCTTCGTGCCGTGGGCGGAATCGGTACGCATCTCGGCCAAGCATGGCTCGGGCCTGCGTGAGCTGTTCCGTGCGGTGCACCGCGCCCACGAATCGGCGAACAAGACGTTCACCACCAGCGAAGTGAACAAGGCGCTGGAAGTGGCCTACGAGACCAACCCGCCGCCGACCATCCGTGGCCACGTCTCCAAGCTGCGTTACGTGCACCCGGCCGGCGCGAACCCGCCCACCTTCATCGTGCATGGCACGCGCCTGAAGGAGCTGCAGGAGTCGTACAAGCGCTACCTGGAGAACTTCTTCCGCAAGCGCTTCAAGCTGATCGGTACGCCGGTGGTGTTCCTGTTCCGCGAAGGTGCCAACCCGTACGAGGGCAAGAAAAACGTGCTGACCGAGCGGCAGATCAAGGCCAAGCGGCGCTTGATGAAACACGTCAAGGGCAAGTAACCGGAAAGGCGGCCGCAGGGCCGCCTTTTTCGTTTGTCGGGGAATGGGGTCAGATCCCTTTCCCGACGGAAAAGGGATCTGACCCCGGGGACGCTCCGTGGGCAGGGCCTGCGCGATAATGGCGCCATGAGCATCCGAGAGCTTTCCCCCGCGCAGGCGCATGAGCGCCTGGCCCATGGCGCCGTGCTGATAGACGTGCGGGAGGCGCACGAGCGCGCCGGTGGCATGGCCGAAGGCGCCCGCGGTGTGGCGAGGGCGGAACTGCAGGCCGACCCGGCCGCGCACCTGCCACGCCCGGAACAGGAAATCCTGCTGATCTGCCAGACCGGCAAGCGTTCGGCCGACGCCGCGCAGGCCCTGCTCGATGCCGGCTACGCGAACGTGGCGTCGGTCGCAGGGGGCACCGTGGCCTGGCGCGAGCAGGCGCTGCCGCTGGTGCAGCCCGTGGCCAGCGCTGCCGACCGTGATTTCTTCGACCGCTACTCGCGCCACCTGCTGCTGCCGCAGGTCGGTGAGGCGGGCCAGCGTCGCCTGCAGCAGTCGCGTGTGCTGGTGCTGGGTGCGGGCGGGCTGGGCGCACCGGCCGGCTTCTACCTGGCCGCCGCCGGGGTCGGGCACCTGCGCTTTGCCGATCACGACCGGGTCGAACGCAGCAACCTGCACCGCCAGATCGTGCATACCGAAGCCAGTGTCGGCCAGCTCAAGGTCGACTCCGCACGCGAGCGCCTGCTGGCGCTGAATCCCGCCATCGACATTGAAGCCGTGCCGCAGCGGGTCACCTCCGACAACGTCGACGCGCTGCTGGACGGGGTGGACGTGGTGCTGGATGGCTCGGACAACTTCCCGCTGCGCTATCTGCTCAACGATGCCTGCATCAAGCACCGGCTGCCGCTGGTGTATGCGGCAATCGAGCGCTTCGACGGCCAGGTGAGCGTGTTCGACGCCGGCCGCCAGCGCGGCGTCGCGCCCTGCTACCGCTGCCTGTTCCCGGAGCCGCCGCCGCCGGAGTTCGCGCCGAACTGTTCCGAGGCCGGCGTGCTGGGCGTGCTGCCAGGGTTGGCCGGCGTGCTGCAGGCCACCGAGGTGTCGAAGCTGCTGCTGGGCATCGGCGAGCCCCTGGTGGGGCGTCTGCTGCGTTTCGATGCACTGGGCATGCGCTTCCGCGAAACCGGCATCGGCCCGGACCCACAGTGCCCGGTCTGCGCGCCGGGCGTGCCGTTCCCGGGCTATATCGATTACGCCGCCTTCTGCCGGGGCGGGTGATTCCGGTAGCGGGGGGGGGGGGGGGGGGCGGGCGGAGCGGGCGGCGCGCGCCGAAAAACCCGCCGAGCC
>NZ_JBDJOB010000029.1:0-44710 GCF_039674705.1 Stenotrophomonas sp. TWI169
GCCAAGCCTACAGGGACGTACTTGCGGCGTCCCCCGCGAACCCAACCCGCCTGGCCAAACCCATGACACGCTCTACGCGGCCAACCCACGAGGGGCTGCGCCGTTGGCCGGAACTCACACCAGCGCGCGCAGCACCAGCGCCAGGATCGCCGGCAGCGCCTGGATCATGAAGATCCGGCGGCTCACGCTGTACGCGCCATAGCACCCCGCCACGACCACGCAGACCAGCGAGAACGTCACCAGCACCGGCTGTGCCATCACCAGCCCCGCCACGATGCCGGCCGCCAGGAAGCCGTTGTACAGCCCCTGGTTGGCCGCCAGCACCTGTGTGGTCTGCGCCTTCTCCGGCGTGTTGCGGAACGTTTTCAGCCCCAGTGGCCGCGTCCACAGGAACATCTCCAGCACCAGGAAGTAGACGTGCAGCAGGGCGACCAGCAGAGTCAGGGCGAGTGCGATCCAGTACATGGGCGGTTCCTTGAACAGGGATGGAGAATGGGGTCAGATCCCTTTCCTGCCGGAAAAGGATCTGACCCCGGAAAATCAGCGGTCGCGGGGCAGCTTCTTCTCTTCGCGCAGCACGCCGAACGCGGCCAGCGTCATGAACGCGGCCACCGCAACGCCTCCGATGAACACCACGTGCGAACCGAACAATGCCAGTCCCTTGTGCACCCAGGTGAAGCTCAGGTCGGCACCACGATAGACCACCGTGTCGATGGCCGCACCGGCCTTGTAGCGCCATTGCCGGTCGACACGGGTATAGATCGTCTCGCGTGCCGGCTTGGCCAGGGCGAACTCGCTGGCCCGGGTCATCACCTGCACCACCGCCACCATCAGCGGCATCGGCGACGCTGCCAGCACCGAGAAGCCGATCAGGATCGCGAAGCCGGGAATCAACAGCGCCGGAGCGATGCCGTGGCGCGACAGCAGCCAGCGGGTCAGGCCCAGCTGCATCAGCAGGGCCAGCGCGTTCACCGCCAGATCGATGCGCGAGAAAAATGCGGTGCTCGCCGCAGGGTCGGTGAACGACGCGCGCACGATGCTGGCCTGCTGGTTGTACAGCAGCGTTCCCACGCCGACGCCAAACACCACCATGATGGCCAGCCAGCGCAGCAGGGGCTCGCGCGCGATCAGCTTCAGGCCATCAAGCACGCTGCCGCCCATCGGCTGCTCGCCGGAGACCAGTTGCTGCTCGCGTTCACGCAGCACCGCCCAGTGCCGCAGGCGCCAGATGCACAGCAGGCACACGATCAGGAAGCCGGCCGAGACCAGCATCAGGTTGGCGATACCCACCCGCTGCACCAGCGCACTGGTGATGATCGGGCCGAGGAACGCGCCGAGCGTGCCGGCCGCGCCGATGTAGCCGTAGTACGCACGGGCCTGCACGTTGGAGAACACATCCGCCATGAAGCTCCAGAACACGGCGACGGCGAACAGGTTGAACACCATGACCCAGAAGAAGAAGGCCATGCCCCGCCCCGGCACGCCACTGTCGAACAGTGCGTAGAAGCCCAGCAGGGTCGCGATGAAGAAGCCATACACGGCCGGCAGGAATACCCGCCGCGGAAAGCGGCTGACCAGCCAGCCATAGACCGGCTGCAGCACCAGCATGATCACGAACACGCAGGAAAACAGGAACTGCAGGACGAAATCCTTCAGTGCGATGCCGTGGCTGGCGAACCAGGCGATCAGCACCGGCGGGAACACCGTCTCCAGGTCGGCCGAAGCCGCCATCGCCTCGCGTACCGGTCGCAGCACGTAGTAGCCGCTCAGCAGGCAGAAGAAGTAGAGGAACGACCACCACAGTGCCGGGGACTCGCGCAGCGCTGCCAGCAGCCCGCGCAACGGCCTCCCGTCCTGCACCGAACTCATGCGGCGCCCCACGCCAGCAGGCAGCGGTTGGACAGCGGCATGGCAGGCTCCGGGGGGCGGCAAAGCGCGTACGTTAGCCAATGCTCTGCAACATCGCCAGCGCGGCACGCAGGTGGCACCGCAGGGGACTCGCACGGGCGACCGCCGACACGTTCGGATACACAATCCGGCAGCGTCAAAATTCCAACTTTTTCAACGAGATGCGCATTCATCTTCGCTTTGTTTGTGCACAGGCGAAAAGCGGCGCTAGAATCGCCATCAGCAGTCGCGCACGGGTCCAACCGATGAAAAAGAACAGCCTGCGTCGTCCGATCCGTTCGGCGGCCACCGGTTTGCTGGGCATGCTGATGCCCGTTGCCTTGTCCACCACCGCGCAGACCCCGCCGGCCTTGCCGCCGATGCCGGCCAACATCGAGACCGCGGCCGCGCCGGCCGTCGCTCATACCCAGCCGGCCGCTTACCGTACCGGCCTGATGCCGCAGGTGCAGGCACCCGCCCCCGGCTTCAACGTTGCCAACATCGAA
The DNA here is from genome assembly GCF_039674705.1 of Stenotrophomonas sp. TWI169. Classification (NCBI taxonomy): domain Bacteria; kingdom Pseudomonadati; phylum Pseudomonadota; class Gammaproteobacteria; order Lysobacterales; family Lysobacteraceae; genus Stenotrophomonas; species Stenotrophomonas sp. TWI169. The sequence continues at coordinate 2,394 of NZ_JBDJOB010000029.1, forward strand.
TCGATGGCGCAGCAGCTCACCTATGGCGAGCGCGTGCCGGGCATGGCGGTGGCGATCGTGCAGGGTGGACGCGTGCTGAGTGCGCGCGGTTACGGCGTCACCGACGTCAACAATCCGCTGCCGGTCGATGCCCATACCGTGTTCCGGCTGGCCTCGCTGTCCAAGGCCTTCGCCGGCACCATGGCCGGCCTGCTGGTCAATGACGGAACGCTGCGCTGGGACAGCAAGGTCACCGACTATGTGCCCGGCTTCCGCCTCAACTCGCCGGAAGCCACCGAGCGTCTGACCGTCGCCGACGTGCTCAGCCACCGCGTCGGCCTGCCCTACAACGCCTACGACCGTGACATCGAAGGCAACGCCGAGTACTACGCACTGACCCAGAAGCTGGCCAACACCAGCCTCAAGTGCCTGCCAGGCGACTGCTACGCCTACCAGAACGTGGCCTTCAGCCTGATCGGCGACGTCGTCTACGCCGCCTCCGGCAGCTTCTACGAGCAGGCGGTCGAGCGCCGCATCTTCAAGCCGCTGGGCATGAACGATGCCAGCCTCGGCCTGGCCGGCATCCAGGCCAGTTCGCGGTGGGCACGTCCGCATGTGCGCAGCCGTAATGGCTGGGTGTCGCTGACGCCGAAACCGACCTACTACCGGGTCGCGCCCGCGGCCGGCGTCAACGCCAGTGCCAGCGACATGGCACAGTGGCTGCTGGCCCACACCGGTCATCGCCCCGACGTGCTGCCGGCACCGCTGCTGGCCACCCTGCATTCGAGCCTGATCAACACGCCGGGCGAAATGCGGTCGGGCTGGCGCCGCGAGCGTCTGCATTCGGCCGGCTACGCGCTCGGCTGGCGCACCTTCGATTACGCCGGTCATGACGTGGTGTTCCACGCCGGCGCCGTGCAGGGCTACCGTGGCCTTGTCGCTCTGGTCCCGGAGCGTGATCTCGGCATCGCGATCATGTGGAACGGCGAAAGTGGCCTGCCCAGCGGCCTGCTGCCGACCGTGCTCGACTCCGCGCTTGGCCTTCCCTCGCAACGCTGGCTGGACGTGGATACCGACTTCGGCAGCGACAACCTGATGGCCGAGGGCGCAAGCCCGGCGCAGCAGGACAAGCGCAAGGGCAAGGGTGCATCCAGCAACCGCGCGGTCGCCTCGCCGCGCTGAACCGGCACTCCCTGGCATCACCGGAAGGGCGGCCCATCGGTCGCCCTTTTTTCTTGCGGGCTGCAGGCAGGGGATAAAAAAACCCCCTCCTCGCTGGGCAGCCGAGGAAGGGGTTTCAGGGTACGGCTATCGGGAAGTACTTAGATCAGCGGCGCCGGGGTTGCCGGCAGAGCGACCGGAGCGGCCTTCTTCTTGCGGGCGGCCGGCTTGCGCTTGGCGACCTTCTTCGCTGCCTTCTTCGGGGCAGCCTTCTTGGTCGCCTTCTTGGTCGCCTTCTTCGCAACCTTCTTTACGGCCTTCTTGGTCGCCTTCTTGGCGACCTTCTTGGCCGGCTTGCGGGCAGTGGTCTTCTTGGCGGCCTTCTTTGCAGTCTTCTTCGCTGCCTTCTTGGCGACCTTCTTCACTGCCTTCTTCGCGGTCTTCTTCGCCGGCTTCTTGGCTACCTTCTTTGCCGCCTTCTTCACTGCCTTCTTCGCAGTGGTCTTCTTGGCGACCTTCTTCGCAGCCTTCTTCACCGCCTTCTTGGCGGTCGCCTTCTTTGCGACCTTCTTCACTGCCTTCTTGGCAGCGGCCTTCTTAGCGACCTTCTTCACCGCCTTCTTGGCGGCGGGCTTTTTCTTCGCAGCTTTCTTGGTTGCCATGGGATGGCTCCTCGTCAGTGATAGGGAGTTGAAACGCCCAGGTGGATCAAACCCGCGGATGCTGCGTGCGGGGACCGCCGGCGCGTCAGGCGCGCCGTTACGGATGCGGCAATGCCTGCCTCGATCGGCGGAGCAGGCATCGGAACGGGAGTTGCCTTGCATTTCTCCGGGGGAAGCGGGGCCATGTCCACCGTCTTGGGGATCGCGGTGGCTTTCGAGGGGCTGCTTCGCATCGGACGATTGATTCTGCGCACTCGGTTGGGCAGGCAAGGTCTGCTGAGGCGAAACCTAATCACGCTTTTTTTTACTGTCAACAACCCCCGCGAAAAATTTTCACATTGGCGCCGTCCCGGACACCGCCTCCAGCGTCCTCGTTTCGCTTCCGCAGACACCGCTGGCGTGCACAACACGACCGCCACGCGCGCCACTGCGTGCGCGCGCGCTCAAGAAAAAACACTTGAAATAAGCACTCTGCGTAGATGCGTGCCATTCCTGCGCCACCTCGCGCGCGCACCCGGGCTACGTATCGCAGCGGCCTGCCGCGCCACCACAACGGGGCCGCAACGAGGCAGGAAAAGTTTTCACATTCGAACGCGCCGGCGCGGGGTGGAAACGCGGATTTGCGCAAAACTGCGCGCGTCCGAAGACACCCTTCCGAAGCGTCTGATGCCGCGTCGTGGGTGTGCAGCGAACCGGGCGTCATGAGTCCGGCGCGGTCGCCAGAACGAAAACGGCCACCCGAAGGTGGCCGTTTTCAAACCAGGAAACAACGACTCAGTGGTCGTCGTTCTCCAGGACTTCGGCGTAAGCGTCCGGGTCCAGCAGCTCGTTGATCTCCTCGGCGTTGGACAGTTCGACCACGAACATCCAGCCCTCGCCGTAGGCATCTTCGTTGATGGTTTCCGGCTTGTCGGACAGCGCCGAGTTGACCTCGACGACCTTGCCGCTGATCGGGCTGTAGACGTCCGAGGCCGCCTTCACCGACTCGACGACAGCAATCTGCTCGCCGGCCTTGGCGTCGGCGCCGACCTCCGGCAGTTCGACGTAGACCAGGTCACCCAGCAGGCCCTGGGCGTGGTCGGAAATACCGACGGTAACGCGGCCATTGCCTTCGACACGGGCCCACTCGTGGGACTTGAGGAACTTGAGGTCGCCGGGGATCTCGCTCATGGGACTGCTCCAGGATTTGCAGGGGGTGGAAAAAACGGGGCTAGTGTAACCAACCGGCCGCCACTGCTGTCAGTGACGTCCGGCACGTTCGGATCAGGCGTCGGCGAGCACGCCGGGCTGGGCCTGGCCTTCGCGCACGAAGGGGAACTTGACCACGCGCACCGGCACCTGCCGGCCACGGATATCGACCGTGACCTGGCCGAGGTCACCTGCCGGCACGCGGGCAAAGGCGATGCCCTTGGCCAGCGTCGGCGAGAAGGTGCCGGACAGGATTTCGCCCTGGCCGCCGGCCGTGGTGACTACCTGGCCGTGGCGCAGGACACCCTTCTCGTCCATCACCACGCCGATCATCTGCCGCGCATTGCCGGCGGCCTTCTGCGCTTCCAGCACGTCGCGACCGATGAAGTCACGGCCTTCGTCCAGCGACACCGTCCAGGCCAGTGCGGCTTCGTACGGGCTGATGGCTTCGTCCATGTCCTGGCCGTACAGATTCATGCCGGCCTCCAGGCGCAGGGTGTCGCGGGCACCGAGGCCAGCCGGCTTCACGCCTGCAGACAGCAGGCGGTTCCAGAACCCGACCACGGCCTCCTGCGGCAGCAGGATCTCGAAACCGTCCTCACCGGTGTAACCGGTACGGGCAACGAACAGTTCGACGCCCTCATCGGACCGCACCTGCAGCGCGGCGAAGCGGCCGAGCTTGCCCAGCGCCTCGCGGTCGGCGGCGCCGACCAGACCAATGACGAGCTCGCGCGCCTGCGGCCCCTGCACGGCGAGGATGGCCAGGTCAGGGCGCTGTTCAACGGACACGTTGAACGGAGCGGCCTGCGTACGCAGCCAGGCCAGATCCTTCTCGCGGGTGGAGGCGTTGACCACCATGCGGAAGAAGTCCTCGCCCAGGTAATAGACGATGAGGTCATCGATGACGCCGCCTTCGGCATTGAGCATGCACGAGTACAGCGCCTTGCCCGGCACCTTCAGCTTGTCGATGGAATTGGCCAGCAGGCGGCGCAGGAACGGCTTGACCTGCTCGCCGCGCAGGTCCACCACGGTCATGTGGCTGACATCGAACACGCCGGCCTCGCGACGCACCAGATGGTGCTCGTCCAGCTGCGAGCCGTAGTGGATGGGCATGTCCCAACCCCCGAAATCGACCATCTTGGCGCCGAGGGCGCGGTGGGTATCGTTGAGCAGCGTCTTCTGGGTCATGACCGTTCCGGCAGCAGAGGAAACAAGAACCCCCATTATCCCAGATCGATCGCCCACGGGCGTGCCGCACCGCAGCGGTTCGCGCACGTACCGCCCGCAGGCTCAGCTGGCCGCTTCAACCACCAGCGTGCTGCCCTGCACCGCGACCACCCGCACCCGTGCCCCGGCCGGCAGTTCCGGACCGCTGACCTGCCAGTACGCATCGTCGATGCTGACCCGACCCTGCCCGTCCGTGATGCCCTGCTGCAATGGCACCACCCGACCGATCAGCTGCTCGGCGCGGCGGTTCAGCAACGGCTTGTCGCTGGCGCGTGCCCGCGACCTGCCCCAGCGCCGGTAGCACTGGATCGAAAGCACGCTCAGCACGACGAAGGCGACCACCTGCCACAGCAGCGGGATGCCGGCAAAGATCGCCACCAGCACGAACACCGCTGCAGCGCCGATGCCGATCCACAGCATGAACGCGCCGGGCAGCAGAGCCTCCGCAGCGAACAGGAGCAGGGCCAGCGCCCCCCAGGCGACGACGTCCCAGCGCATGTCAGCCTCCGATCGGCGGCGGTCGCTTGCCGGCCGCCTTGTTGTCCTGGCTGGCCAGTGCCTGCTTGGCCAGCTCGGCCACGCCGGCGATGGAGCCGATCACCCCACTGGCCTCCATCGGCATCAGCACCAGCTTCTGGTTCGGCGAGCTGGCCAGTTCCTTGAACGCTTCCACGTACTTCTGGGCGACGAAGTAGTTGATCGCCTGCACATCGCCCTCGGCGATCGCCGCCGACACCACCTTGGTCGCCATCGCTTCGGCTTCCGCCAGGCGCTCGCGTGCCTCCGCATCGCGGAACGCTGCCTCGCGCCGCCCTTCCGCCTCCAGCACCGTGGCCTGCTTCTCGCCATCGGCGCGCAGGATCTCCGACTGCCGCGAGCCTTCCGCCTCCAGGATCTGCGCACGCTTCTCGCGCTCGGCCTTCATCTGCCGCGCCATCGCGTCGAGCAGATCGCGGGGCGGCTGGATGTCGCGGATCTCGATGCGGTTCACCTTCACGCCCCACGGGTTGGTGGCATGGTCGACCACGCTGAGCAGCTGGGCATTGATCACCTCGCGCTGGCTCAGCGATTCGTCCAGGTCCATCGAGCCGATCACGGTACGGATGTTGGTCTGGACCAGAGCGATCATGGCCACTTCCAGGTTGGCCACCTCATAGGCGGCCTTGGCGGCGTCCAGCACCTGGAAGAACACCACCCCGTCGACGCGCACGGCGGCGTTGTCCTTGGTGATCACTTCCTGGCTGGGTACATCCAGCACCTGCTCCATCATGTTCACCTTGCGCCCCACGCCGTACACGATGGGGATCAGGAAGTGCAGGCCGGGGGTCATGGTGTGGGTGTAGCGGCCGAACCGCTCGACAGTCCATTCATATCCCTGCGGCACCATGCGCACGGCCTTGAACAGGATGACCACGGCCACGAAGGCCAGTACCACGGTAAAGAACATGGTCGGGAACATCAGGCTTTCCTTATCGGTAGACGTCCAACCCCGAGCATAGCGTGTGAATGCGGCGTGCACACGTTCTCACCACCGCACCCGCCCGCGCAGGATGTCGATGAACATCACCCAGTCCCCCAGGAACGAGTACAGCGGATGGCGGAACGTGGCCGGGCGGTTCTTCTCGAAGAAGAAGTGCCCCACCCAAGCGAACCCGTACCCACAGACCAATGCCGTCAACAGCAGCAGCGGCTGGCCGCGCAGGATCGCCGCAGCGACCAGCAGCAGTACGCCGCAGCTGCCGATGAAGTGCAGGCGCCGCGACACCGGATGGCGGTGCTCGCTGAGATAGAACGGATAGAAGTCACGGAAGCTGGAGAAACGGGACATGTGCGCACTCCCAACGCCACGATCCGCCCCATCATGCCCCTTTCCGGCGGGCCTGGCACTGCCGGCGGTCAGCCCGGCTGGCGCGGCCCGAACATGATCACCGCCATGCCCGCCAGGCACAGTGCAGCACCCAGCAGATCCCAGCGGCTGGGCCGGACGCCATCGACCAGCCACAGCCAGAACAGCGCGGTGCCGATGTACACGCCACCGTAAGCGGCATAGACACGGCCACTGGCGGTCGGATGCAGGGTCAGCAGCCAGGCGAACAGGGCCAGACTGGCCGCCGCCGGCAGCAGCAGCCAGACGCTGCCTCCTTTGCGCAGCCACAGCCACGGCAGGTAGCAGCCGACGATCTCGGCCAGCGCGGTCAGCAGGAACAGGCCGAGTGTCTTCATTCCTTCTCGGCGGCCTTGGCGTGCTGCCAGAGCGCTTCCTGCGCGTCCAGGTCCAGCGAGGCGAGGGATGTGCCCTGTGCCTCGGCCTGTGCCTCCATGGCCCGGAAGCGACGCTCGAACTTGTGGTTCGCACCGCGCAGCGCGGCGCCCAGGTCGATGTCGGCGTGGCGGGCCAGATTGGCGCAGACGAACAACAGGTCGCCCAGTTCCTCCTGCAGCCGCGCCTTGTTGCCGGCGATGTCGCCGCGCTCGAACTCCTCGCGCAGTTCCTGCAGTTCCTCGGCGGCCTTGTCCAGGACCGGCAGCGGGCCCGGCCAGTCGAAGCCCACCTTGGCCGCGCGCGACTGCAGCTTCACCGCGCGTTGCCACTCCGGCAGGCCCCGCGAGATTCCAGCCAGGGCGGAATGGTCCTGTTCGCCTTTGGCTGCCCGCTCCGCGCGCTTGATCGCATCCCAGTTGCGCATGACCCCATCGGCATCATCGACGCTGACATCGGCGAAGACATGCGGATGGCGGCGCTGCATCTTGTCGCTGATCGCGCGGGCAACCTCTGCGAAAGCGAACGCCCCCTGCTCTTCGGCCATGCGAGCATGGAATACCACCTGCAGCAGCAGGTCGCCGAGCTCGTCGCAGAGATCATCGAGGTCGCCGCGATCGATCGCATCGGCGACTTCGTAGGCTTCCTCGATGGTGTACGGGGCAATGGTCGCAAAGTCCTGCTCCAGGTCCCATGGGCAGCCGCCCTGCGGATCACGCAGGCGGGCCATGATCGCCAGCAGGCGTTCCAGTTCGGTGCTGGCGGCACTGCCGGCGGTGGGGGTGTCATGCGCGCTCATGCGGCCTCCAGGTCAGTCGGACAACCAGTCGCGCCACGGCAGGCTGGTATCGCCAAGGGCGATGAAATCGCCGTTCAACAGCGTCTCGCGGCGGTTGTAGCGGAAGGGCTTGCCGGTCGCCGCCGAGAGGACCGCGCCGCCCGCCGCGTGCAGCACGCACTGGCCGGCGGCGGTATCCCATTCGGAGGTCGGGCCGAGCCGCGGGTACACATCCAGGCCCGCCTCGGCAATGCGGCAGAACTTCAGCGACGAGCCCTGGGCGATGGTCTCGATGCGGCCCATGCGCGCCAGCAGCGCTTCGGTTTCCGGCGAGCGGTGGGAGCGGCTTGCCGCCACCCGCAGCGGAGCGGTCGCCGGGCTGCGCGTGCGCAGCACGGTGTCGTGCAGTCCCTGCCGGCGGTACGCCAGTTCGCCGCGCATGGCGTGCCACAGAATGCCGGTGACCGGCGCCAGCACGACGCCAAACGCCGGGGCACCCTGGTAGATCAGGGCGATGTTGACGCTGAATTCGCCGTTGCGCTTGACGAACTCGCGGGTACCGTCAAGCGGATCGACCAGCCAGTAGGCGCCCCAATGGCGGCGCAGTTCCCAGGGCACCTGGGCCGACTCTTCAGACAGGATGGGCAGATCCGGGGTCAGTTGCCGCAGACCCTGCTCGATGACCTGGTTGGCGGCCAGGTCAGCGGCGGTCACCGGACTGTTGTCGTCCTTGATCCGCACGTCGAATCCGTCGGCGTAGACCTGCATGATGGCCTGGCCGGCTTCCTGCGCGATGGCGATCGCGGTCTCGCGCAGATCCGTGGTCAGCTTGATCATCGGGCTCCCTGCAGCCACTGGCGGGCGATGAACAACGCCGCCAGCGAGCGGCCCTCGGAAAAGTCCTCGCGCAGCATCAACCGGTCCAGCTCGGACAGCTTCCAGGGCACCACCTCCAGCTCCTCGGGCTCGTCCCCGATCAGCTTTTCCGGATACAGGTCGCGCGCCACCACCAGCCACGACTGGTGGCTCATGTACGTCGGCGCCAGCGTCATGGCGCGCAGCACATCGACCCGATGCGCGCCATAGCCGGCCTCTTCCTTCAGTTCGCGATCGGCGGCCTGCTCGGGGGTCTCGCCGGCATCGATCCGGCCCTTGACCAGGCCAAGCTCGTAGCGATGTACCCCGGCGGCGTATTCACGCACCAGCAGCACCGTCTCGTCGTCGAGCATGGGCACCACCACCACCGCACCGTGGCCACGACTGACCAGACGCTCGAAGCGGCGGCGTTCACCATTGGAGAATTCCAGATCCAGATGCTGGCGCTGGAAGGGACCGCTCTCTTCATCGGTGATCCGATGGATGATCGGCAGGCGACGGCTGGCACGGTCATCGTTCATGCGGAATCTCCGCGGCGGCCGACGCGGGCGCCGGGGCCGATAGAATGTGCAGGCAGCAACATGTTCATGAGCCCGAAATGCTAGCAGACCCAACCCCCTCCCCGCTGGCCCTGCACTGGCGGCAACGCGACCTGCAGGTGCTGTGGCATCCGTGCACACAGATGCGCGAGCATCCCGACACCCTGCCGCTGGTGCCGATCGCGCGCGGCGAGGGTGCGTGGCTGATCGACCATGACGGCAACCGCTATCTGGATGCCGTCAGCAGCTGGTGGACGAATCTGTTCGGCCACGCCGAGCCCCGCATCGGCGGCGCCATCGCGGCCCAGGCCGGCCAGCTGGAACAGGTGATGCTGGCCGGCTTCAGCCATGAGCCGGCGATCACCCTGGCCGAACGCCTGCTGGCACTGGCCCCGCGGCAGGCCGGGCGCGATCCGCTGGCCAAGGTGTTTTACGCCGACAACGGCTCGGCCGGGGTGGAAGTGGCATTGAAAATGGCCTTCCATTACTTCCATAACCGCGGCGAGACCCGGCGTACGCGTTTCATCGCGCTGGAAAACGGCTACCACGGTGAAACGCTCGGTGCGCTGGCGCTGGGCGACATCCCACTGTACCGGCGGGTGTACGCGCCGTTGCTGGCCGAAGGGCTGTTCGCCCCCTCGCCCGACGCCTACCTGGCCGAGCCAGGGCAGAGCGCCGCCGAGCGTGCGCGCCAGGCCGCCGATGGCCTGGCGACGCTGTTCGACCAGCACCCCGGTGAAGTATGCGCGGTGATCCTGGAACCCCGACTGCAGTGCGCCGGTGGCATGCGCATGCATGATCCGGTGTATCTGCAGCGCGTGCGTGAGCTGTGCGACGCGCACGGTGCGTTCATGATCGCCGACGAGATCGCCACCGGCTTCGGTCGCACCGGCACGATGTTCGCCTGCGAGCAGGCCGGGGTGATGCCGGACCTGATGTGCCTGTCCAAGGGCCTGACCGGCGGGTTCCTGCCGCTGGCCGCGGTCCTGGCCACGCAGGCCCTGTACGACGCCTTTCTCGACGACTCCCGCGAGCGTGCGTTCCTGCACTCGCACAGCTATACCGGCAATCCGCTGGCGTGCGCTGCGGCGCTGGCGACGCTGGACATCTTCGGCAGCGACGATGTGATCGCGCGCAACCGCGGCACCGCATCGGTGATGGGCACCCTCGCGGCACCGTTTGCCGACCACCCGCATGTGGCCGATGTGCGCCAGGCCGGCATGGTGGTGGCATTCGAACTGTCGCGCGGCGGCGACAGGCGCACGCCCTTCGACCCCGGACTGCGGCTCGGCCTGCACGCGTACAAGGCAGCACTGAAGCGCGGCGTGGTCCTTCGCCCGCTGGGCGATGTGCTGTACTGGATGCCGCCGTACTGCGTGGACGACGAACAACTGGATCTGCTGGCGCATACCACGCTGGCCGCCATCGACGAGGCGATTGCATGCGCGTGACCCGCTGTCCCATCGACCTGCCGCTGCACAGCGGCCAGACCGTGACCCTGCCCGAGGAGACCGCCAACCACCTGGTGCGGGTGATGCGCCTGCGCGAAGGCGATGGCTGCGTCCTGTTCAACGGCGATGGCCATGACTACGCTGCGACGCTGACCGTGGTCGGCAAGCGCGAAGTGCAGGCACGCATCGACAGCGTGCAGGCCATCGACATCGAATCGCCGCTGGCCATCACCCTGATGCAGGGCATCGCGCGCGGCGAAAAGATGGACCTGATCCTGCAGAAGGCCACCGAACTCGGCGTCAGCAGCATCCTGCCGGTAAACGCGGAACGCACCGAGGTGAAGCTGGACGCGGCCCGCGCGGAAAAGCGCGTGGCGCACTGGAACAACGTCGTGCAGTCGGCCTGTGGCCAGTCCGGGCGCGCGCGCATTCCACGGGTGGGTGCGCCGCTGTCGCTGGCGCAGGCAACCGCTGCGCTGCCCGCCGATACGCTGCGGTTGACCCTGGACCCGATGGGTTCGCACCGGCTGTCGACATTGGCAGCGGCGCCCGCGGGCGGCATCGTGATCGCGATCGGTCCGGAGGGCGGCTGGTCGCCACGCGACCGCGAGCAGCTGGCCGCCGCCGGCTTCCAGGGCCTGCAGCTGGGCCCGCGCATCCTGCGCACGGAAACCGCCGGGCTGGCCGCGATCGCCGCGTTGCAGGCGCGGCTGGGGGATCTCGGTTAGGTCCACCGACAACCTGCACGCCAACGGCAGCGCCGGGCCATGCCCGGCGGCCTGTGTCCGGGGGGCGGCCTCAGGCCGCCAGTGAAGCCAGCGCGCTTTCCAGTGCGTCCAGATTCGGCAGCAGCGCGCTCTGCTCACCCAGCAGTACGCGCATGTGCACGATCTGCGGCAGGGTCTCCTCCGACGCATCGGCCAGCAGACCATCGCGCGGCACCGAGATCAACTGCGGGAAGTTCTGGGTCAGCAACGCGTAATACGGCCGCTGCTGATCGCCGCTGAGCGCCTTCAGTACCACCACCTTGTTGTGGACACCGGCTGCCTCGTCCCCCAGCCCCGAAAGCCGTGCGAATGACACCAGCGGCACCTGCCAGCCATGCCAGGCGATCTCGCCGACCAGCCAGCGGGGGGCGTCGGCCACCGGCTGCACCGGCACCCGCGACATCATTTCAGCCACCGTGGCATTGGGCAGCAGCACGCGTTCGTTGCCGGCCTGGATCAGGACACCACGGATTTCATCGTTGCTGGCGTAACTCATGGAGCTTCTCCGTTGTGGTCACCCTCGCCCCAGCGCGCGGCGATGATCTGCGCCAGTTCCTGCGGTTCGCCAGCGGCCATGCCGGCGGCCACCACGGCGGTGGCGGCGGCCGGGTCGTAGCATCCCTCCCCCACCTGCCCAGCCACCCACGCGCCGGCGGCAGCCAGGTCCAGCGCCGGCCCGACATGGCCCAGATCGGCACCGCTGAGCAGTACCAGTGCGGTGTACTGGGCCGGCAACGCGGCAATCGAGATGCCCTGCGCGTCGGTCAGGAAATGCAGGCCGTCGCTGGCCGCGCGGACGCCGATGTCATCGGCCAGCACATGCACCTGCCCGGGCGTGGCGCGCTGGCCGGCTTCGGCCAGCTGCACCGGCAGCGGCGAGACACGCGCCATCTGCTTGACGAGATTGCCGTAGCGGCCCCCATCCAGGCGCATGTGCACCAGCACCGGCACCGCCAATGCCGAAGGCAGCGCGCCCAGCAGGCGACGCAACGCATCAGGGCCACCGATCCCGGCCAGCACCAGCAGCGCGCCCGCGCGTGCGCCGGGCGGGGCGGCCGCATCCAGGTCGACCAGGCTCAGGTGGTCGGTATCGAACGACGATGAGCGCGCCTCGACCTCCGCTGCGGCGTACGCCGGGGTGGCGGCATCGGCCGACTCGTCCACCAGCGACCACGCGGTGTGATCGAACGTCACCGACGGTGCCGTGGGGGGTTCTGTCCGTGCGACCGGCGCTTCCGGCGGTTCGGGCACGATCGGCTGCAGCGCGGCCAGAGCGTGTTCGAACGCGACCGGTTCATGCAGCTGCGCCGGCGGTGCGTACAGGCCATCGGCTGGCACGTCGTCGGCCCAGCGGTGTGCCTGTTGCAGGTGCGTCTGCAGCGCTGCCTCCTGCGGCGCAGGTGGCGGCGCAGGACGGCCTGGCTCCAGCTGCAGGGCCGGTTCGTCCTCGGCGCCCGGCGGCAGCACCTGCTGGTGTCCATGCAGCTTGGCGGCCAGGTGACGCCCCCAGCGCTGCGCCTCCCAGCCGTTCCGGCGCGCGGCCAGCTCGGCTTCGTCGAACACCAGGGTCAGGCCGGGGGCCGACAGCACGGGCTCCAGGCGTTCCAGTGCGTCCTCGACCGCCGCTTCCAGTGCGATCACCACGAACTGCGGCCGCGCGTCATGCAGCGCCTGCGGTTCAAGGCCATTCGGGTCGTCTTCCAGCACGATCTGCACGTCGGCGTGCGCCAGTGCTTCGCGCAGGCGCTCACGCGCCGCGCCAGGCCGGGCCAGCAGGGCGACGGCCGGGTTGGCTTCACTCTCGGACACGGGCGATCCCCAGCAGGTCGTACACGTTACGCATCAGGTCCAGCTCCTGATAAGGCTTGCCCAGGTAGCGCTGGACGCCGATCTCGAAAGCGCGCTGCCGGTGCTTGTCGCCGCTGCGCGAGGTGATCATCACGATCGGAACGTCCCTGTAACGCGGGTCGGCGCGCATCGCGGTGGCCAGCTCGTAGCCGTCCATGCGCGGCATCTCGATATCCAGCAGCATCAGGTCGGGAACACGCTCCTCCAGCCGCTCCAGCGCCTCCACGCCATCGCGGGCGACGCTGACCTCGAAGTTGTGGCGCTCCAGGATGCGGCCGGTGACCTTGCGCATGGTCAGCGAGTCGTCGACCACCATCACCAGCGGCACCTGCCGTTCCTGACGCGGCGCGTTGACCAGCACCGGCGGCGTCGGGTTGGCCAGGTAACGACGCACCAGCGGCGCCACGTCCAGGATCACCACCACACGGCCATCGCCGGTGATGGTGGCACCGTAGATGCCCGGCACCGATGCGATCTGCAGGCCGACCGGCTTGACCACGATTTCGCGGTTGCCCAGCACCTGGTCGATCGCCACGGCAGCTCGCAGGTCGCCGGCGCGGACCAGCAGCAGCGGCACCTGCGCCTGGCCCTCGGCACGTGCCGGTGCCTGGCCGACCAGGCTGCCCAGGTCGTACAGCGGATAGTCTTCGCCGCTGTAGCGATAGCTGCTGTCGGCGGCCTCGAAGCGCTCGCGCGAGAGGCGGCCGATACCGCTGACCGAAGCCACCGGCACGGCAAAGGTGGTTTCGCCGATCTGCACGAACACGGCCTGGGTAACGGCCAGCGTCTGCGGCAGGCGCAGGGTGAAACGCACGCCCTGGCCACGCACCGACTGGATATCGACCGAACCACCCAGCTGGCGCACTTCATTGCGCACCACGTCCATGCCCACGCCGCGGCCTGCCAGCTGGCTGACCTGGTCGGCGGTGGAGAAGCCCGATGCGAAGATCAGGTTGTCCAGTTCATGATCGGCAGGCTGCGCATCGGCGGCCAGCAGGCCACGGTCGATCGCGCGGCGACGGATCGCCTCCCGATCCAGGCCGGCGCCGTCATCGGCCACGTCCAGCACGATTTCCGAGCCTTCGCGATGCAGGCGGATGGCAATCTCGCCCTCTTCCGGCTTGCCGGCGGCACGGCGCTGCTCCGGCGCCTCCAGGCCATGGGCCACCGAGTTGCGCAGCATGTGCTCCAGCGGCGCGACCATGCGGTCGAGAACGTTGCGGTCCAGTTCGCCATGGGTACCTTCCAGGGTCAGGTGGACCTGCTTGCCGGTGTCGATGCCGGCCTGGCGCACCACGCGGCGCAGACGCGGCACCAGGCCGTCGAACGGCACCATCCGCGCACGCATCAGGCCATCCTGCAGCTCCGAACTGACGCGCGACTGTTGCTGCAGCAAGGCATCGTACTGCCGCGAGAGATCGTCCAGCACGCCCTGCAGGCCGCCCAGGTCGGCGGCGGACTCGTTCAGCGCACGGCTGAGCTGCTGCAGGGTGGAGAAGCGGTCCAGTTCCAGCGGATCGAACTTCTGGTCGGCCTGGTCCTGCTCACGCTGGTAGCGGGCAACGATCTGCGCTTCGGTCTCCAGGTCGAGGCGACGCAGCTGGTCGCGCAGACGCGCGTTGGTACGTTCGAGCTCGCCCATCGCGCCGCGGAAGGCACCGAGCTGCTGCTCCAGGCGCGACCGGTAGATCGCCACCTCACCTGCGTGATTGACCAGCCGGTCGAGCAGATCTGCGCGGACGCGCACCTGCTCCTGCTGGGGACGTGCCAGCGGATCGTCCTCGACCGTGCTTTCGACCGGCAACGGCGCGGACAGCGGTGCATCGACCAGGGCAACGTTCGCGGGTACGACGGTGGTTTCAGTCTCCACCGGGCCAGCCGTGCCGACGGCGGCAGCCGCTGCCGGATCGGTGGCGGTACGTGCCTCGAAAGCATCGACCAGGTCCTGCGCCGGCTCCACCACGCGATGCTCGCCGGTACGGGTCAGCAGCTGGTGCAGGCGATCGAAACCGCGCTCGAGCAGCTGCACGTCGCGGCGCTCGATCTCGGTGCGCCCCGCCGCGACCACCTCCAGCAGCGATTCGATGCTGTGGCCGAGGTCGCCGATGGCGTTGATGCCGGCCATGCGTGCGCCGCCCTTCAGCGTATGCAGGTCACGCTGCAGGCCGGCGAGCACTTCGCGGTCCTGCGGCGCATCGCGCAGCTCGCTGATCAGGCCATCGCAGTGATCAAGCAGGTCCTTGCCTTCTTCGACGAAGATGTCGACCAGCTCGCGGTCATACACAGTGAAGTCAAGCAGATCGGCAGGCTCCTCGCCCACGCTGCCTTCCGGTTCCGGTTCCGGCATCGGATCGATCGGCTCGTGTGCCGGCACGTCATCTTCGGCAACCGGACCCTCGACCGGCGTGGAACCGCCCGGTCCGGCAGCGCCGCTGCCCTGGCCCGGCGCGTCTTCCATCTCGAAGAACGGTGACGGCGGCGCGGCTGCCGGCTGCGGATCGACCGCAGGCTCTGCAAGGGATTCCCTGGCATTCACCGTCGCCGGGGACGGCGGGTCGGCGCTCTCTCCTTCACCGACCGCCGTCTCCCCGCCGACGTCCGCATCCTCGGCAAAGGCATCCGCCTCGCCCGGCGCGAGTTCGCTGGCCTGCAGGCCGAGCACGGACCACTGCCCGTCGTCGGCCGGAGTCTGCTCTTCGTCGATCACATGCAGGCCGGCTTCGAGCGCAGCTTCCAATGTGACCGGTTCCGCAAAACCCGGCGCAGCCATGTCATCCTGCAGGCTCGACAGCGTGCTGTCGAGTGGCAGTGCAGCAGCGTCATCACCCGCATCGAACCCGTCCACGTCATCCCACGACGTATTCAGGTCGATCGTTTCGGTGAACGCGGCGGCGTCCGCCGCCTCATCCGCATCACGGTCGTCGACCGGCAGCGCGCTGGCGTCCAGGTACGGCGACAGGTCGTCCGCGCCTGTCAGCGCAGCGTCTTCGGCCAGCTCGGGGGGCGCATCGGCGACCACCGGCGACACGACCGCTGCGGATTCATCGGCAGCGAGCGCGACCGGCGGCAGCGTGGCTGCGGCCTCCTGTCCGGTACCGCCCAGCGACGGCCAGCCGGCGTCGAAGTAGCGCGAAAGGTCATCACTGGCCGTGAGCTCGGCCACGTCCAGTCCGTCCTTCGCCGGATCGGCTGCGGGCACGTCATGGGTGTCAGCAGGTGCACTGTCGATCCCGGCGTTGGTGTCGGCGTCGATGTCGCTCTGCGCCTCGGCAGGAACCGGCGCGTCCACCTCGTGCGCAGGCTCTCCATCGGTCGCGAGCGCCTCTTCGTCATCCAGCCCCACCAGCGGCCAGCGCGCTTCCGGCAGCTCGCCGGCCAGGGTCTGCAGGCGCTGCACCAGCGCAGGCTGAGGTGCAATGCGCGGCTGCTCCGCCTGCAGTGCTTCCATGGTCGCGGTAATGGCCTGCGCGGTCGCGTCGAGCGCAGCAACGCCCTCGTCGCCCGGCACCACATCGGCAGCCAGGGCCCGCTTGATATAGGATTCGGCGCCGCCCGTGACCGCCGTGATCTCCGGCACCTCGGTCATCGCGAAGGCGCCATTCATGGTGTGCACGGCGCGCAGCAGCGCATCGCTCACCGGCTGTGGTGCCTGCTGCGCCGAGCGCAGCCACGCCTGCAGGGTTGCCTGGTGGACCTCCACCTCGGCTTCGAGGATCTCGCGCAGCACGCTGTCGATATTGGCCGGAGTGCCCTCGACCGCGGTCGCGTTCCCGGCGTCGGCTGTCATCGCCGCTTCCGCTTCGAGAATGCGGCTGATCTCGTCCTCGCCTTCTTCCGCCGCCGGCGCGACCGGTACGGGCGCCGCAGCCGGCAGCGGCACGTAGAACGTCTCTTCGCCGGCACCCACGCGATCAGCAACGGCCTGCATCGCCTGCAGATCGACACTGATGCGCTGGCCATGACGCAGTGCGTCGCTCAGCTGCGGCAGGGCGGCGTGCGCGTGATCAACCATCGCCAGCACCGCCGGCGTGGCCGGACGGCTGCCGTCAAGCACACGGTTGAGCATGCCTTCGATCTTCCACGCGAACTCGCCCAGCGTCCGCGCACCGACCAGGCGGCCGCTGCCCTTGAGGGTGTGGAAGATGCGGCGGATCGGCCGCAGCCGGTCCAGATTGTCCGGCTGCGCGTGCCATGCCGGCAGCAGCGTTCCGAGGTTGGCACGCTCGTCGTCGAACTCTTCCAGGAACACCTCACGGATGTCCTCGTCGATGTTCTCCGCATCATCGTCGAAGCCGGCATCGAAGCCCGCTTCGGACGCAGCCGTGATCGCGACCGGCGCGTCGGCGGCCGATGGCATCGCCCGCGGGTTGAAGTCCTCCGCGGCGGCGCTCAGTTCAGCGAAGAACCGGGCATCGGCCTCGCTGAAATCGATCGGTGCGATGGTGTCAATCTCGATCAGGGCCACCGCCGGTGCTGCATCTGCGGCAGGCGACGCGTCCGCGGCGAGGGTGACCGGATCCGTTGGCTCCGCATCAACGCTGTCCAGCACCGGATGCAGGTCTGCGTCGTCTTCCAGCACCAGCGTTTCCATCGCATGCAAGGACAGCACGTCGTCGGCGTTGTCCAGTGCACCGGCGTCGAAACGGAATACGACCTCATCAGCCGCCACGTCCGCGGCGCCATGCTCGGCGGCCACCGGATCGAATACCGGCGCCGACGTGATATCCGGGGTACCGGATCCGGACGCGAACGTCACTGTGTCGTCGCCGGAGACCGACGGTGCATCCGCCATGTCGTCCACCTGGGACAGCGTCCACTGCGGTGCCTCGGCCGGTGCCGGATCGATCGTTTCGTCGCTGGCCAAGGCAGGCGCATGTGCATCGTCCGCGTGCCCGGCACCGACCTCCACAGCGGCAAGGTCCCATTGCGGCACGGCCGGGGCCGGTGCGCTGGACGCAGCGAACACCAGCGAGCCACCCGCATCGGGCGTCGTCCCCGGTACCGCGACCGGTGCTGACAACCCACCGAACATCAGCCCGTTGTCGGTCACTGGCGGTGCCGGCGGCGGATCGAACACGAAGTCCGGCAAGGCGGCAGCCACACTGCCGACGGCGGGCGCGGCCGTGCTCACATCGATGTCGACATGGCCGGGCTGCAATGGCATCACCTGCAGGTCAACCGCCTCGCGCTCGACCGCCTGCACGCCCTGCGGCGCCTCGTCGATCGCGGCGCGCTCCGGCAGCGGCCAGTAGCGCAGCGCTTCCAGGCTGCTGCGGGTGATCTCCAGAATGTCCTCACGGCCCGGACGACGATCACGCAGGGCTTCGAGGTAGTACTCCAGGCTGGCCATGGCGTCGGCGAGCGTATCCAGCTGGCGCCCGCTGGGCACACGCTGGCGACCGATCAGCTCGGCGTCGATGTACTGCTGCACGCCGCGCAGGTAGTCGGCGGCAGTCCCCAGGTCGAGCATCCGCAGTGCACCGGCGACGTCGCCGAGCAGGCGCGGCACGTCCTGCAGTTCCGCGTGGTTCCAGCTGGTTTCGATGAACGCGACAAAGTGCTCGCGGGCCGCAGCGAAATTGGCGATGGCCTCGTGTGCCAGCACCTCGACGGTACGACGGTTTTCCACGGCGGCAGGGTCATCCTCGCCGCTGCCATCCGCACCCAGATGGGCAACCTGGTCATCCAGCGACGCATCGACGTAGAGCAGCGCGCCGGCGATGTCCAGCAACAGGTTCTCGTCGATCTGCTGGCGGCCCTCGACCACGCCGCGCAGCGCGTCGCGCTGCTGCACGACCACGCCGCGGGCCACGCCCAGGCCCATCATGCCCAGCGTATCGGCCACGGCCCCCAGTTCGTCGGCCTGCGTCTGCAGCTGTTCCGCTGCACCGCCGGTGCGCAGATGCAGGTCCAGCGCATCCTTGATGCGCAGCAGCTCTTCCTTCACCGCGCTGCCGACCGTATCGAGCAGTTCGCGGTTGCGCCCGCTCAGGCTGCCGCGAGCATGGTCGAGCTCGGCTTCGGTGGCGGTGACGCTGTCGGGAGCGAACGCGAACAGGACACTCTCGTTGATGCCGGCCGCACCGCGCGCGGCGCGGATGTCATTGAGCAGCGGCAGCAGCACGATCGGAATGTCGCGGTGGCCGTTCTGCAGGCGCTCCAGATAGTCGGGCAGCAGCACGCTGCCGCGCATCAGCGTGGCGCAGGCCTCGTCGCGATCAGACGCCTGGCCGCTGCCG
Organism: Stenotrophomonas sp. TWI169; assembly: GCF_039674705.1. Taxonomy (NCBI): domain Bacteria; kingdom Pseudomonadati; phylum Pseudomonadota; class Gammaproteobacteria; order Lysobacterales; family Lysobacteraceae; genus Stenotrophomonas; species Stenotrophomonas sp. TWI169. Next base: position 21,369 of record NZ_JBDJOB010000029.1, read on the forward strand.
ATCGCATTGGCCAGCTGCTCCAGCTCCTCGGCCACCATTGCCGGGGCGTACAGTTCGACCATGCGCAGGGTGCCCTGCACCTGGTGCAGGTGGCCGGCGCAGATACGCATGCGGCTGGCATCGGACGGATCCTCGGCGTAGTACTCGACCTCGTTGCGCACCTGGCGCAGGGTCTCGTCCAGCTCGGGCTTGACCCAACCCAGCGCTGCGTGGCTCATCGCATCGCGCAGAGTGCTCATTGACAGGCTCCGGTCGCCGCCGCGCGAAGGCCGCGCTGGATCTGGCGTGGGGAATGGAAATGCTTCATCGACGGGTTCCTTGCTCTTCGCCCTGCCCGCGTCACGCCGGCAGCTTGAAGTCGGCGACCGAACGACGCAGGTCGGCAGCCAGCTGCGCGAGGTGGCCGATCGACTCCGCGGTCTGTCCGGCACCCTGTGAGGTCTGGCCGGTGATCTGGCGGATCACGCCCATCGTGCGGGTGATGTCCGACGCGGCTGCGGACTGCTGCTGGGCCGCGATGGAGATGTTCTTGATGAGGGTGTTCAGTGCATTGGACACGCGCTCGATCTCGGTCAGTGCCGTACCGGCGTCTTCGGCCAGACGTGCACCGGACACCACTTCGGCGGTGGTCTGCTCCATCGAGGTGACGGCCTCGTTGGTGTCGGCCTGGATGGCCTGCACCAGGTTCTCGATACGGCGCGTGGCGCCCGATGTGCGCTCTGCCAGGCGCTGCACTTCGTCGGCCACGACCGCGAAACCGCGGCCCGCTTCGCCAGCCGACGCGGCCTGAACCGCTGCATTCAATGCCAGGATGTTGGTCTGTTCGGAAATGTCGTTGATCAGTTCCACGATCGAGCCGATCTCCTGCGACGACTCACCCAGGCGCTTGATGCGCTTGGAGGTTTCCTGGATCTGGTCGCGGATCTGGTCCATGCCCTGGATGGTCTCGCGGACCACGCCGGCACCCTCGGCGGCAATCACCACCGAGCGCTGAGCCACGTCGGCCGATTCGGCCGAGTTGCGCGAAACCTGCTCGATGCTCGCTGCGATTTCGCCGATGCGGTCCGAGGCCGAGGTGATCTGGTTGGCCTGGTGGCCGGCTGCTTCTGCCAGCTGCATGGCCGTCGCCTGGGTTTCCTGGGTGGACAGCGCGACCTTGGCCGAGGTGTCGTTGATGGTCGTCACCAGGTGGCGCAGCTCGTCGACGGCGTAGTTGATCGCGTCGGCGATGGCGCCGGTCATGTCCTCGGTCACCGACGCCTTGACGGTCAGGTCGCCCTCGCCCAGCGAGGAGATTTCGTCCAGCAGGCGCATGATCGCCTGCTGGTTGCGGCTGTTGAACTCCACCTGGGTCTGGTAGCGCAGCTCCTGCTCACGCGAGCGGCTGCGCACGTTGGTGGAGACGAAACCGATGATCGCGATCAGCGACAGCGCACCGGACGCTACACCGATCCAGAAGTTCGGGAACAGGCGGGTATCGGACACCGAGCCGAACGAAGAGAAGGCTTCGAACAGCTTGCGGCTGTCATCCAGCATGTGCGCCGAGCCCTGGCCCAGCGCGGTGGCCGCCGACTGCGCGGCGAACAGCTGGCGCGAGCTGGCCAGGATCGCATCGGCATCGGCCTTCATCGCCTGCCACTGGGTGTGCGACTGCTCCAGCGCGGCCACGGCGGCCGGGCCACGCACTGCGGTGATGCCCAGTTCCTCGTTGCCATTGCGCAGGCCGTCGAGCACCTGCGAGAACACGGTGATGTCACGCGCCAGTGCGTCGCCCGCGGCGGCCGCCGAAGAGCCGCCCGCACGCATTTCGGTGACCCGTCGGGCCATCGAGCCGGCCACCACGACCTGCTGCAGCGCGCTGTATACCTGCGCGGCCGGTGCACCCGAAGCCGACATCGCGCGCACCACCTCGTTCAGCTGCGCCTGCAGCCCCGGCACCGCGCCAGTGAAGTTGTTGGCATTGCCGGCCAGGGCCAGCACCGCCGGCTCGCTGGCGACCAGCTGCCCGGCCTGCTTGCCCAGCGGCGCCCAGGTTTCACCCAGCGTCGAGATCGCCCGCGACACGCCCGGTTCCTTGCCGTAGCGCCCCTGCAGCGTCGAGACATTCTGTTCGATCGCGTTGCGGGTGGCCTTGAAGGCAGTGAACGCCTGGGCATTGCCGCCCACCGCGTCACGCCCCTGGTTGGCCAGCTGCTGCGACAGCACCTGCAGGTCCGCGGCCTTGGAACCGGCATCGGCCAGGCGGCTGCCCTGCCAGGTCGCCACGCCGGTATTGACGCCGAACAGGATCATCGATGCCAGCAGCAGGGCCAGCCAGAGGTTGCTGCCGCCCAGCCGAAGCTTGCCGGTCTTGGTGGCGTCCGAAGCAGTACTCATCGTTCAACCTCGATCTTCAGTGCAGGGGGCGATGCCCGGCCTCAGGCCGCGGCTTGCCGGAATTCAGGAGTGCGCGACAGCAGCGAGAGCGAGAACACGCCCCAGTCCTGGCCGTCAGCATGGAAACCGCGCTCGACGAAGTGCCCGTAACGACCCTCGGCCAGGCTGCCGGCCTCGATCTGCTGGTCGGCTTCGAAGCTGCGCTGGCCGAACAGTTCGTCGATGGTCAGTGCGACGTCACCGCCGGCCTGGCGCATGATCAGCACGCGCTGCCCTTCCTGCTGCACGGTGCGTGTGCCTTCCAGGAAGTACTTCAGGTCGACCACCGGGAACAGGTTGCCGCGCAGGTTGCCCACGCCCAGCAGCCAGGGCTGCGCGCAGGGCACGGGCGTGACCGGCGGCATCGGCACGATCTCCACCACTTCGCGGAAATCGGACACCAGCCGGCGCTGGCCGACGCGATAGCCGACGCCTCGCCACAGGTCCTGGACGAATTGCCGGCCCGGCAGCTGCACCGCATGGGCCAGGCTGCGCCGTTCGTAGGCTTCGAGAATGTCGAAAGGCGAGCGCATCAGGCCACCAGTTCGTTGATCCGCGCGATCAGTTCATCCTCGCGCGGCGGCTTGACGATGTAGTCGGCCGCACCCTGGCGCAGCCCCCACGCCTTGTCGGTCTCCATCGCCTTGGTACTGACGATGATGACCGGGATGTGCCGGGTCGCGGCGTCGCGGGCCATCGCCCGGGTGGCCTGGAAACCGCTCATGCCCGGCAGGACCACGTCCATCAGCACCAGCTGCGGCACCTGGTCGCGGACAAGCTGCAGGCCATCCTCGGCGTTGTCCGCTTCCAGCACCTCGTGGCCGGCACGGCGCAGCCACTGGGTGAACACCGCGCGGTCGGTCGGTGAATCCTCGATCAGGACGATACGAGCCATTGTGCCTTTCCCCCCTGGTCAGGCGTTGACGTATGTGCGGATGGCACCCAGCAGTTCTTCGCGCGTAAAAGGCTTGGTCAGGTACTGCTCCGACCCGACGATGCGCCCCCGCGCCTTGTCGAACAGGCCGTCCTTGGACGACAGCATGATCACCGGGGTCGCCTTGAACAGCTGGTTTCCCTTGATCAGCGCGCAGGTCTGATAGCCATCCAGACGCGGCATCATGATGTCGACGAAGATGATCTGCGGCTGCTGGTCGGCAATCTTCGCCAGCGCTTCAAAGCCGTCGGTGGCGGTGACCACCTCGCAGCCTTCGCGCTTGAGCAGCGTTTCCGCAGTCCTGCGGATGGTCTTCGAATCATCGATGACCATCACCCGGAGTCCTGCGAGTTCCCCGCCCGCAGTCGTGTTTTCAGTCATTGCCTATCCCCAAGCGCACGGCCCGGTCTCAGGCGGGGGCCGCTACGAAAGCGTATCTATATCGCACTTTCCGCGCCCGCTTCAAGGCCGGCCCGTCACGCGGGCCGTGCTACCGGGCTGAACGTGACGGGGTTCGCATACGGTGCGCGGCCCGGCGGACGGACGCAGCGTTGCATCGCGGCAGGGAGGCGCACGGCGGGCGTTGCCGCTACCATCAACGCCTTGCCTGACAGGTGCGCCCATGCCGTTGAACGTCATCGTGGTGATGGACCCCATCGCCCACATCAAGATCGCCAAGGACACCACCTTCGCCATGCTGCTGGAAGCCCAGCGCCGCGGCCATGCCCTGCACTACGTGCGGCCGGGCGGACTGGCCCTGGAAGGTGGCGTGGCGGTGGCCCAGACCGCCCCGCTGCGGGTCCGCGACGACCCCGCCGGCTGGTACGAGCTGGGCGGGTTCAGCCGGACCGAGTTCGGTCCCGGCCAGATCGTGCTGATGCGCAAGGATCCGCCGGTCGATGCCGAATACGTCTACGACACCCAGGTGCTGGACGTGGCCGCTGCGGCCGGCGCCTGCGTGGTCAACAATCCGCAGGGCCTGCGCGACTACAACGAGAAACTGGCCGCGCTGCTGTTCCCGCAGTGCTGTCCGCCGACCCTGGTCAGCCGCGACGCCAAGGCATTGAAGGCCTTCGCGCTGGAACATGGCCAGGCCGTGCTGAAGCCCCTGGATGGCATGGGAGGGCGCTCGATCTTCCGCAGCGGCCAGGGCGACCCGAACCTGAACGTGATTCTGGAAACGTTGACCGATGGCGGACGCAGGCTGGCGCTGGCACAGAAGTTCATCCCGGACATCAGTGCTGGCGACAAGCGCATCCTGCTGATTGACGGCGAGCCGGTCGACTACTGCCTGGCGCGCATTCCGCAGGGCGACGAGTTCCGCGGCAACCTGGCCGCTGGCGGGCGCGGCGAAGGCCGTCCGCTGAGCGAGCGCGACCGCTGGATCGCCGCGCAGGTGGGACCGGAAATGAAGCGCCGCGGCATGCGCTTCGTTGGCCTGGATGTGATCGGCGACTACCTGACCGAAGTCAACGTCACCAGCCCCACCTGCGTGCGCGAACTGGACGCGCAGTACGGCCTGAACATCGCCGGCACGCTGTTCGACGCGCTCGAGGCCGGCCTGCGCTGATGCCCGCCGCACCCGCCGTCCTGCCACCGCCGCCGCGCGAAGCGCAGCGGCTGGGTGCCACCCTCACCCTGTCGGTGCTGGTCCACGTCCTGCTGATCCTGGGGGTGGGTTTCGCCGTGAAGGGCGAGGCCCCACTGGTGCCCACGCTGGAAGTGATCTTCAGCCAGACCCGCACCGCGCTGACGCCGAAGCAGGCGGACTTCCTGGCCGCCGCCAGCCAGGAAGGCGGCGGTGACCACGACCGCGCGCAGCGTCCGCGCGACAACCAGGCCGGGATCGTGCCGCAGGCCCAGGCCGGGGTCAGCCCGGTGCCACAGCAGCAGCAATCCGCAGCGCCCGTGCCACCGCCGCAGGCCCGCGTGGTCAGCAGCCGCAATGGCCAGGACACGGTGGCACGTGCGCAGGCCCAGCCAACGCCACTGGAACCGGTGCCGGACGCACCGATGACCGCACGCGAGCAGCGCGATGCGGAGATGGCGCGACTGGCGGCCGAGGTCCACCTGCGCTCGGCGCAGTACGCCAAGCGACCGAACCGCAAATTCGTCTCGGCCAGCACGCGCGAGTATGCCTATGCCAATTACCTGCGCGCCTGGGTCGACCGCGCCGAGCAGGTGGGCAACCTGAACTATCCGGACGAGGCACGGCAACGCCGTCTCGGCGGCCAGGTGGTCATCAGCGTTGGCGTGCGTCGCGATGGCAGTGTGGAAAGCAGCCGCATCCTGCGTTCAAGCGGAACACCGCTGCTGGATGAGGCCGCGCTGCGGGTGGTGACGCTGGCACAGCCGTTCCCGCCGCTGCCGCGTACCGAGGACGGGATCGACATCCTGCAGGTCACCCGCACGTGGGTGTTCCTGCCCGGCGGCGAACTGCGCGACGACCGGTAGGGATATTGCCCGGGCCTGCGGCCCGGGACCCGCTGAAGGCAACGGCAACAGCAACGTCAACAGCAAAAGCGGCGGTCAGTGTAGTGACGCCTGGCGGGGCGGTGCCGGGCGGTGGGGACGCCGCAGGTACGTCTGTGCAGGCTCAGCCGTTGGCCTTCGCCTTGGCCTCGCGCGCGGCCTGCTGCTCGACCAGGGTCAAGGCCACGTTGTCGCGCAGGTAGGCCGGTTCCACCCTCTCCGGCGCGATGCCCTCGCCACGTGCCAAGGCCGGCACCGCCAACGCCAGCACGTCCGATGCCCGCGGCAGCGCCGCGGCGTCGAACCCCCGCAGGCCCGCCCCCAGCTGCGTGACCAGCGCGCCCTCGGCCGCACCAAATCCAGTGCCGACACCGAACACCGACAGATCGTCCGGCAACGCTACTGCGGCCGGTGCGCACACCCGCTCTGCATCGCACGGCATCGGCAGGCCGTCCACGCGCTCGAAACGCGCGACGTAGAGTTCGCCCATCCGTGCATCGATCGCCGACAGGATCTGCCTTTCTTCTGCCGGCGCACGCAGCGCCAGCACCTGCAGGGTCGATACCGGCAGCAGCGGACGGTCCAACGCCAGTGCGATGCCCTGGGCAAGGGCGATCGCCAGGCGCACCCCGGTGAAGGCACCCGGACCACGACTGAGTGCGATGCCATCGAGCTGGCGGCGGCTGATACCGGCCTCGGCCAGCAGCGCGTCGGCCCACGGCAGGCTCAGCTCGGCATGCCGACGCGGGGCGATCTCGAAGCGTTCCAGGACCTGCCCGTCCACGTGCAGGGCAACGGAACAGGCTTCGGTGGCGGTTTCAAAGGCGAGCAGTTTCATCGGGTCGGATCAGAACAGGGGGAACGTGCCACCCGGGGCAGGGTGCGTGGCCGCCACAGGGACGTCCGGCGCCCCAGCATCGGTGGCGGGGTGCCATTGTGGCGCAAAGAAGGACTGCACATCGGCCAGACTGCGGGTACGGCGGAAAGGTGGCAGCGAGTCGAGGAAGACCCGGCCATAGCCACGGTTGAGCAACCGCGGGTCGCACAGCACCAGCACGCCGCGATCACTCTCACTGCGGATCAGCCGGCCGACGCCCTGCTTCAGCGCGATCACGGCCTGCGGCAGCTGCTCGTCGCGGAACGGATTGCCCCCCTGGCTGCGGATCGCCTCCAGCCGCGCCTCGTAGACCGGATCGTCCGGCGCGGCAAAGGGCAGCTTGTCGATCACCACGACGCTCAATGCTTCGCCGACCACGTCCACCCCTTCGCGGAAACTGGCCGAGCCCAGCAGCACGCCGTTGCCGGAATCGCGGAACTGCTGCAGCAAGGTGGCGCGTGGCGCCTCGCCCTGCACGAACAGCGGCCACGGCCCATCGCGCAGCGCCTCAGCCGCTTCGCGCAGGGCCCGGTGCGAGGCGAACAGCAGGAATGCACGGCCCTGCGAGGCCTGCAGCACCGGCCGCAGGACCTGGATGAGCGAGGTGCCGAACCCCCGCGCGGCGGGATCGGGCAGGCCTTCGGGCAGGTAGCACAGTGCCTGCTCGGGCCAGTTGAATGGACTGGACTGGACCAGTGTCTGCGGATCATCCAGGCCGAGCCGGCGGGCGATGTGATCGAAGCCACCACCGACGGTCAGCGTCGCCGACGTGAAGATCCATGCGGCACGACTGCGCTCGCGATGCTCGCGCAGCGGACCGGACACATCCATCGGCGTGCGCTGGCAGCGGAATCCGCGCGGGGTAAGTTCGTACCAGAGCACATCGGCGCTCGCCGCCTGCGCAGGGTCGGCATCGAAATCAAGCGCCGGTTCGTCATCGCCCAGCCAGCGCCCCAGACGCGATACCGCCTCGCGCGCCCGTGCGTGGCAAGCGTCGAGGCCTGCGGCGGCTTCGCGCAGCGGCTGCAGCGCCTGCTCCAGATTCACCAGACCGGTCATGACCGCATCAAAGCCATCGCGCACCTGCGGCATCGCCAGTGCGCGCCACTGCGTGCCACGGGATGGCAGGCCATCCATTGCCGAGCGCAGCGCACGCAGTGCCTCCTGCAGCTGATCGACCGGCGCCTGCAGCGCTGACTGTGCGCCACCGACACCGCGCGCCTCGGCCAGACAGTCCCGGCCCAGCTCCTGCCAGGGTCGCATGCCGAAGCCCTCACCGAAGAACTGCGCTGCCAGTTCAGGCAACTGGTGCGCCTCATCGATGACGAAGGCCTGTGCGCCCGGCAGCAGCTCTCCGAAGCCCTCCTGCTTCAGCGCAAGATCGGCCAACAGAAGATGATGGTTGACCACCACCACGTCCGCAGCCTGAGCGCGTTGCCGCGCGCGCACCACGAAGCAGTCATCCCAGAACGGACACTCGGTGCCCAGGCAGTTGTCGACGGTGGAGGTAACCATTGGCAGCAAGGGTGAGTCATCGGCCAGGCCTTCCAGTTCCGCGATGTCGCCATGTTCGGAACGACCGGACCAGGCCAGGATGCGCTGGAACTGCGCCGCCTGCTCCGGGCTGGAGAAGCGTGGCTCGCCACGCGCCTGCTGCAGGCGGTAACGGCACAGGTAATTGCTACGCCCCTTCAGCAGCGCGCTGCGCAGGCCGACCCCCAGTGCCTGGCGCACGCGTGGCAGGTCGCGATGGTAGAGCTGGTCCTGCAATGCACGGGTACCGGTGGAAATGATCGTACGCAGGCCGGACAACAGCACCGGCACCAGGTAGGCGAAGGTCTTGCCGGTGCCGGTGCCGGCCTCGGCCAGCAGCAGGTCGCGCTGCTGCAGCGCATCGGCGATGGCCTCGGTCAGGCGCAGCTGTGCCGGACGCGGGACGAAGGCATCCAGGTGCGAGGCAAGCGCGCCGCCTGCGCTGAGTGCTTCGCGGCTGGCGTGGACAAGGTCGGACATCAGACGGAAAGGATACCGGGCCGGGCGCTGCCCGGCACCCGTTTGTAGCGTCGAGCTTGCTCGACTGAACTGGAAGGGGTCAGAGCCGTTTCCTTTCGGAAAACGGCTCTGACCCCATCGCGAGCGCGCGACCGGCTTCTGATCTTCCTGTTCTCGCCCGCGGCCCGCGCGGCGTGTGACGCGCCCGATGGAGGGGAATACCTCAGTACCGCTTGATGCCCGGTACCGTGCACCCTTCCAGCTGTGCATGCGCCGACACCGCGTTCTCCTTCTCCCCGCGCGCCAGCCGTGACTGCTCGATCGTCGCCCAGTGGCGCCGGCACAGCGGCCCGGTCTTCGACCCCAGATCGATGGCCTTGCGCGCGAACGTCTCCGCCTCCGACCACTTGCCCTGCAGCAGGGCGATTTCGGCCCGCTCCTGCAGCACTGCGGGGTCTGCGGCGACGATCTGCAGCGCCTGATCCAGGCTGGCGGCGGCGGCCGGCAGATCGTTGGCCTGGCGCTGCGTCAGCGCGGTCTGGCGCAGATCCTCAACCTGTGGATCGCGCAGCGGCTGCACCGACAGTTCCTTGTCATCCGGTCCCGCCGCCGCTTCGACCGCAGCCAGGCGCTGCACCGGCGTGGTGGTAGCGGCGACCGGCTTGACCACCGGCGGCGCGCTGCTGACACAGGCGGCCAGCACCACAGTGAGGCCGGCCAGGGTGAGCGGATGCAGGAAAGTTCGAAGCGTCATCGGATTCATCGACTCGGAGGAGGAGTGGTCGCCGCCGGCGCGGCTGCGGGTTCTTCCGCCGGTTCCGGCTTGCGATCCAGGCCGAACCAGCTGCGCCAGCCACCGCCTTCGCTGCCGGCGCCGTCCTGGGCTTCGGGCGAAACCGCCGGCGCGCAGGGCGCATATGCCGGCGCATAGCCGACCACGAACGGGAAGCGCCGCGCGCCCGGACAGCCCTCATCGGTACTGTTGGTGCCGCTGGCGGCGATCGGCTGCCAGTCCAGCCCCTTGTTGCTGACCCGCAGCGGCGCGCTCGGCAGGCGCTGGAAGATGCCCGACCACACGCGCATCGCACCGGTGGCGCCATACAGCCCGGCCTGCTCGTTCTGGTCGTTGCCCATCCAGATCACCGCCAGGTGGTCGCCGGTGTAGCCGGCATACCAGCTGTCGCGGCCATCATTGGTGGTACCGGTCTTGCCGGCCGGCTGCAGGCGGCCCAGGCCGTCTGCGTTGAGGCGCTGCGCGGTGCCGCTGGCAACCACCTGCTGCAGGCCGATGCTGATCAGGTTGGCCGCGATCGAATCGCCTTCCTGTGCCGGCGCAGGCGACTTGTCATAGCGCTTGAGCAGCTTGCCCTGCGGATCAAGCACGCCACGCACCGCGTGCAACGGCTGGATCTCGCCGCCCGAGGCCAGGAACTGGTACAGCTGCGCCATCGCATACGGGCTCTGGTCGGTCGAGCCGAGAATCACGGCCGGATTCGGTTCGGCCTTGATGCCGGCCAGCACGTGGATCAGCTGGGTCACACGCTCTGGACCGACCTGCATGCCGACCCGCACCGTGGCCTGGTTGTAGGAATTGGCCAGCGCATCGATCAGCCGCACGGTGCCATGGCTGCGGTTGTCCGCATTGCCCGGGCTCCAGTTGCGGCCACGGCTCAACTGGACGGTCACCGGCGAATCGTCAACCCAGCTCGCCAGCGAGTAGCGGTCCGGCTGGGCCAGCGCCAGCAGGTACACGAACGGCTTGAGCAGCGAGCCGACCGGGCGCTGCGCCTCGATGGCGCGGTTGAAGCCGACCTCGGAGACCTCGCGGCTGCCGATCACTGCCAGCACGTCGCCGTTATGCACGTCGGTCAGCACCATGCCGGCCTGCAGCTCGGGACGGCGCTTGCTCTCCAGCGACTTGATGGTACGGGTCACAGCGCCTTCGGCGTAGGCCTGCGCGGACGGCGACATGCCGGTCATGACGCTCAGGCCCGCGCCCTGCAGTGCGGACTCGGGATAATCGTGGCCGAGCTGGCGACGGACCAGATCGACATAGGCCGGGAAGCGGTTGGCGGCGACCAGGCCCGGTGTCTTCGGCACCCCCAGCGGAGCCTTCAGCGCCCGCTGGTATTCGGCATCGTCGATCAGCGCCGCTTCGCGCAGCTTGCCCAGCACGAAGTTGCGACGATCCAGCGCCCGTTCCGGGTTGCGCCGCGGGTCGTAGTAGGACGGGCCCTTGACCAGGCCGATCAACAGCGCGATGTGCTCGGTTTCCAGCGACGACAGGTCGCGGCCGAACCAGAATTCGGCGCCGGAGGACATGCCATGGATCGCCTGGCTGCCGCGCTGGCCCAGGTACACCTGGTTCAGATACGCCTCGAAAATGGTGCGCTTGTCGTAACGCGCTTCCATGATCAACGCATACAGCACTTCATTGAACTTGCGGGTGAGGGTCTGCTCCTTGCCGATGCCGAGCAGGCCGCTGCGGGCCAGCTGCTGGGTCAGCGTGGACGCACCCTGCCGGCTCTGCCCGCCGGAACGGACGGTCACCCAGACCGCACGGGCGATGCCCGACAGGTCGATGCCGTGATGGCGGTTGAAGTCCTTGTCCTCCACCGCCTGCAGGCCGGTCACCAGCAGGTCCGGCGCCTCGTCCATGCGGATCAGGCGACGCTCTTCCTGCTTCTGGCCGTACAGCGTGGCGATGCGTGCCGGATCCAGGCGGGCGGCCTTGAGCGCCTTGCGGCTGTCGGCATCGCGCAGCGACGCGACGGTGCCGCCAGCGAGCGACAGCTCGACGCGACGTGCGGCCACCCGGCCATCGACGTCGGCGTAGCCACGGCTGGCAATGACGAAGCGGCCACCCTTCACCGCGTAGGTGGCCGGCTCCCTGCCTTCGCCGTCATCGCGGTAGGCGGACGCGGCCAGTTCGGTCTTCAGGGTCGCCGCATCCATCGCCTTGCCGGGCGTCAGCACCAGCGGGCGGGCGTAGACACGGGTCGGGATCTGCCAGCGCAGCTCTCCGAAACGCTGGGTCACCTGCTGGTTGAGGTACAGGGTGTACGGGATCAGGAAACCCAGTCCCAGTGCGACCGCTGCCATGCTCCAGGTGATCAGCCTGCGTCGCCAGGGCGAGCTGCCGCCCTCCTGGTCGTCGTCGTCGAAATCGTCGTGGTCGTCGGAATCGTAGCGTCGGGGCACGGGAAAAGCATGGCAGGGGCGTCAGCGGAGTCTACCCCAGCCCTTTCCCCAAGACAGGTTCGATCGGTCGTCCGTTCAGCGATGGCCCGGCGGCAGCGGACCGGCCCGGCCGCGGATGCCGTCCCACAGCCCCTTCAACATGAACCGCAACCGAATCCAGCGCGGCGCCAGGAACAGCCCGTTGCCCACCAGCTTCAGCAGCAGGCGTGGCACGTCCTGCGCGATCCAGACCCGCGGCGTATAGGCGCGCCCGTAGAGCAGCACGCGGTTGCGCATGATGAAATACAGGCGGAACGGCTTGTGCACGATCACGCCGTCCGGCTTCGCCCGCGACGGCAGCAGTTCCTCGCCGATGCTGTGGCTCATCTGCGCATCGCAGATTCCGTACAGCGCGTGGCCACTGCGTTTGGCGCGGAAGCACCAGTCCATGTCCAGGTTGTCGATGAACAGGCTTTCGTCCATCGCACCGATGTCACGCAGCGCCGACATCGGCACCAGCGATCCGGACGTGATGAGGAAGTCGCAGGAGATGCGCTGGCCCGGGCCGCCACGCAGCTTGTGGTTGAAGGGGAAGCCGAAGCGGACGAACGGGGCCAGCATGCCGCTGCGTGCGTCGCGGAACTGCGGTCCCACCGCAGCGATCCGCTCATTGCCCGCCAGCTCGACCAGCGCGGTGCCCAGCACGTCGACCATGCCTGGCTCCAGCACACTGTCCTGGTCCATCAGCAGCACGTAGTCGAACCCCAATGACTGCGCCTGCTCATACGACCGGTTCAGCGCACTGCCGAGCCCGACGTTGTGCGGCGAGGCCAGCAGGCTGATGCCGGGCGCCGCGCCCAGCAGCGCTTTCACATCCACACCTCGGCTGCCGTTGTCGAACACCACCAGATGCCCGACCTGCTGCAGCACGCTGTCGACCACCCGCCGCAGCAACTCCGGATCGGGGCCATAAGTAACGATCACGGCGCAGACGCGGTGCGCGTCGAAGGCAGCACGCGCTGCCGGCATCTGCGAAGTCATTGGATTCCCTGCACGAGGTCGCTGGCCGCCGAACGCAGGCCGTTGGAAAAACGATGATAGCGGCCACTGCCCAGCTCACGGGCGATGTGCAGCATGCGGGACGGCAGCCGGGTTGGCGCGCAGGCCCGCGCCTCGGCATGGCGCAGACGCTGGTCCAGTGTCGCCAACTGTGCGGCATCCAGTGCCGGCCGGCCCAGCCGCGCCTGCTCCTGCAACGAGCGCAGGCGGGCCAACGCCGCCGCGAGGTAGGTGCGGCGCGCGGAACCACTGCCCACGGCCCGCTCCAGCAGCCCGCGCTGGCGCGCGCCCACCTGGTTGTCGCCATGCTGCCGGTAGTCGGTGGTGATCGCTTCGATGCTGTCCAGGCCACCGCTTGCCGCCGCCACCAGCGCCAGCCATTCGTCGTGGATCCAGCCCTTGGCCACCGGCAGCGCCTGCGTGATCAGGCCACGCCGCAGCGCGGTCACGGCGCCGGTCACCAGATTGCGGCCCATCAGCAGCTCGAAGCCTTCACCGCGGTGTTCACGGTCCAGGTCGCGGCGGCTGATCGACAGCGCCTGGAACAGGGTTGCCGGCAGCGGCCGGCCCTGCGCATCGACCAGCCGTGCATCGCTGTGCAGCAGTTGTGCCGTGGGCCGCGCGGCGAACGCCTGCAGGAAGGTGGCGACCTTGTCCGCATGCCACACATCGTCCTGGTCGCACAGGAAGACGATGTCGCCGCTGCAGGCCGACAACGCGGTTTCGAAATTGCGCACGTAACCGACGTTCTGCTCCTGCTGCCGCAGCACCACCTCGATGCCGGCCGCACGCAGCGCTTCAGCCTCGTGCAGGAGCACGGCCCAGGTACCATCGGCAGAAGCATCGTCGACCACCACCACCTGTGTCGGCAGTACGCTCTGCGCGGCGATGCTGCGCAGTTGGGCGGCGACATGGCGCTCACCCTGCCAGGTACACAAGGCAACGGAGACGGTGGGTGCGACGCTGGACATGATCTGGGGAGCGGCCGGAGCGGCTGGACTATACCCGACTGGCACCACCGGCACGAATGGTCGTCGCATCAGCGCGGCTGCGGCTCGCCACCTGCGCGCCGCAGCCGCTCCTCGAATGGCGGCAGTTCGGCCAGGTCCGGTTGCAGCCGCCGCGCCTGCTCGGCGGCATGCGCGGCAAATGCCAGATCGCCGCTTCCCAGCCGTTCGCTGCCGATCGCCAGCCAGCGCTGGGCCAGGCGCAGCCGTGCGGGCGGCAACCCGGCGTCGGTCGGCGCCAGCGTCTGCCACGCCTGCAGACAGGCACCGGCGGCCTGCACCCGGTTCTGGCGCAGGTTGTCGTCGAAGCACTGGCGGCTGGCCGGCAGCAGCCGCGTGGCAGCCGCTTTCACGCGGGTGTCGCGTGGGGCCAGCGACTGCGCTTCGCGCAGCGCATCGAAGGCACTGTGCCCGGGCGGACTGATCCATTGCCCTGCACGCTCGGCGCGTTCGACCTGGCGCAGGTGATCACGCAGCAGACGCTCACGCTGGCTGCTGCTGATCGACGGCTGCTGCAGGGCCTGCTGCGCCTGTCGTGCACGCTGCAGGCGCTGCTCGAGCTGCTGCCTGGCCGCTGCCGAGGCACCCAGCGACGCTGCCAATGCGGCATCGCGCTGCGCCGCCTCGAACTGGAAATCATCGGCCCGCTTCTGGCTGCGTGCGAGGACCGCCTGCAACGTCTGCTCCCGGCCGCGCTGGGCACTGGGATCGTCCGCCGCCACCGCCAGGACCGCCTGGAAGCCCGCCGCCGCCGCTTCAAGCTGCTGTCGTTTCAACGCACGCTGCGCCTGCCGCAATCGCTGATCCATCGCCTGCGCCAATGCTTCCTGGCTGGCCGGCAGGTCGGCGTGCCCGGCATCGAACTGACGTGCCCGCTGCACCACCGCGGCCGCGTCGGCCAGATCACCTCGCGCGGCCAGGGCACGCGCCTGCTGCAGCAGGTCACTCAGTGCATCCTCGCGACCTTCCAGCGCCGATAGGTTGTCCGGCTGCAGGGCCAGAATGCGCTGGAACATCGGCAGGGCGCTGCTGTCGCCGTCATCCAGGCGCCCGGCGGCGAGTGCGTTGCGCGCCTGCGCAAGCATCGCGCCAATCCCTGCCCCGGCCGTGCGACGTGCCTGCAGCTGGCGCGCCAGCGCATCGGTCTGGCTCTGCGGCACCTGCAACTCGCGTGCCAGCGCCAAGGCCTGCGCACTGGCGTCCAGATCCCCGGCCTGCAGCCGGTCCCGCGCCTGCTGCAACGCAGCGGCACCGGTCCGTGCCAGGCCCTCGCGCGCCTGCGGGCGATCGCCGTCGAGCGCAAGCGCGGCCTGGTAGCGCTCGCGCGCACCACTGCCATCAATGGCGCTCAGCCGTCCCGCCGCCAGCGCACGATCACCTTCGGCCAGCAGCTGTTCGATCTGCGGTTCGTCCCAGAACCAGTCCGCCAGCGGCTTGCGCAGCAGCACCAGCAGCACGAACACCGCCATCGCCGCCACCAGCGCCCAGCGCCAGACCCGGCGCGCATGCCGCGCCTGCAGCCACCACCAACGGCCTTCACGGCGGACGCGGTCCAGCGCAGGATGTTCGGCGCCGTGAGGGCGATGCGGAGGCTCGCGTTCCATGCGTGCAGGGTAGCCGGGGTGGCGTGAAGCTCAGCCGAGGCGACGTGCCTCGCTGACACCGGGCAAGGCATCGAGCTTGCCCAGCAGGGTCGACAGCTGGCCGTAATCGCTCACCTTCAGCCGCAGGCGCAGGTGGGCGCGGCCGCTGTTGCGCACGTTGTCGCTGTGGATGTCGAGCACGTAGGCGTCTTCCTGGGCGATCAGGTTGGTGATGTCCTTCAGCAGCCAGCGGCGATCGACCGCATCGACCACCACGTCCACTTCGTAACCGCCACCCGCCTGCCCCCATTCCACCGGCAGGATGCGTTGCGGGCTGGCCGCGGCAAGGCGGGCCAGCGCTGCACAGTCTGCGCGATGCACCGTGACACCGCGGCTACGGGTCAGGTAGCCGACGATGGGTTCGCCCGCCACCGGCTGGCAGCAGCGTGCCAGCTGCACCAGCAGGTTGCCCACGCCCTGTACGGTGAACTTGGACTTGCCCAGGTTCTCGCGCCGTGCGGTCGGGCGTGGCAGGGTCGGCGGCGGCGCTGGCTGGCTGGCCGCACGTTCGGCCTCCAGCAGCGCGCGGCTGATCTGGTTGGGGCCGGTATCGCCCAGCGCGACCTGGATGTACAGGTCGTCGACGCTGTCGGCATGGAACTTCTTCGCCGCGGCCGCCAGATCCGAATGCTGCAGCCCGAGCCGCTTGAGCTCGCGCTCCAGCAGTTCGCGGCCGGCCTGCACGTTGCGCGCGCGGTCAAGCTTGTGGAACCAGCTGCGTACCTTCTCGCGCGAGCGGTTGCTGGCCAGGAAGCCGTTGGCCGGTATCAGCCAGTCGCGGCGCGGATCGGCCTCCTTGCCGGTAAGGATCTCCACCCGGTCGCCGCTGCGCAGGCGGTAGGTCAACGGCACGATGCGGCCGTTCACCTTGGCGCCGCGGCAGCGGTGTCCCACCATGGTGTGCACCTGGTAGGCGAAGTCCAGTGGCGTGGCCCCCTGCGGCAGATCCAGCACTTCGTCCTTCGGGCTCAGCGCATAGACGCGGTCCTCGGTGAGCTCCGCATCCAGTGCCCCGGCCAGTTCATTGCCCTGCCCGTCCTGCGCCTGCTCCAGCAGCTGGCGCATCCAGGTGATCTTGCGGTCGAAGGACTTTTCGGCGCCCTTGCCACCTTCCTTGTACTTCCAGTGCGCGGCCACGCCCAGTTCGGCCTGCGCATGCATCTCGTGGGTACGGATCTGCACTTCGATGGTGCGCCCTTCCGGGCCGACCACGGCGGTGTGCAGCGAACGGTAGTCGTTGGCCTTGGGTCGGGCGATGTAATCATCGAACTCGCTCGGCACCGGTGCCCACAGCGCGTGCACCACGCCCAGCACGGCGTAGCAGGCCGCGACGTCGTCGACCATCACCCGCACCGCACGGATGTCATACAGCTGGTCGAACGCCAGCCGCTTCTTCTGCATCTTCCGCCAGATGCTGTAGATGTGCTTCGGCCGCCCGCTGACCTCGGCCTTGATGCCCTGGGCCGACAGTTCGCGCGAGAGCACCTTCTTGACGTTCTCGACGTAACGTTCGCGGGCGATGCGCGTTTCATCCACCTCGCGGGCGATGCGTCGGTAGGTGTCCGGCTCCAGATGGCGGAACGCCAGGTCTTCCAGCTCCCACTTCAGCTGCCAGATGCCCAGGCGGTTGGCCAGCGGGGCATGGATGTCGCGGGTCAGCTGGGCCAGCGCGCGGCGCTGCTCCTCCTCCAGCCTGTCGGCCGCGCGCATGCGCGCCAGCTGCCGCGCCAGCAGGATCGGCACCACCCGCAGGTCGCGGATGATCGCCAGCAGCAGCCGGCGCAGGCCCTCACTGTTGCGTCCGGCCTCGCGACCGGCGTGCAGCGCCCATACCGGGTCGGCCGCGTCCTGGCCGTCGAGCAGGCCGATCACCGCCGCCCGGTGGCTGCCAAGCGGCAACTGCTCCAGGTGGGCGCGCAGGCCGGGCAGGTCGAACAGCAGGGCCGCGACCACCGCGCCTTCGTCCGCCGAGAGCATTGACAGGGCATCGAGGGTGTCGCCCAGCACCGACCAGCTGGCGCGCATCTGCGTGTCAGTCCCGGCAGCTTCCCAGTACTCGCGCAGGGCCTGGCGCAGCGGAGCGGGCAGCACCGCTGCCGAGGGACGGTTCAACAAGGCATCCAGGCCGGGGACGGAAGCGCGGTTCACAGCATCGAGCAGGCAAGACAGAGGCCCCCTACACTAGCGCCGGCACCGTTCAGGGACAATCGCCACCGCTGCATCGCCGGGCATGAGCACATGCCGCTACACTCGCGGGCAAACCCCGGAGAGACCTGTCATGCCTTCCATTGTCCTGCGCGCCCGTCCACGGCTGCTGGCCTGTGCCGCCGTGCTGTTGTCCCTGTCCGCGCCCGCCCTGGCGCAGCGCGTGGTGGAGGGCGATCTGCAGCAGCAGATGTCACCGGCCGAGTTCAAGGCCGCCGGCCTGGACAAGCTCAGCGCCGCCGAACTGGCCTCGCTCAACCGCTGGCTGCAGGGCAAGGTCGAAGCCGCTGCCACCGAGGCGGTCGCCGCCGTGCGCGAGGAAGCGCGCGAGGAGGGGCGACAGGAAGTGATCCGCAAGAACCGTGGCTTCTTCGACTTCGGCAGCAATGAGCCGATCACCGGTGTGCTGCAGGGCGAGTTCCGCGGCTTCGGCAAGGGCCGCGTCTATTCGCTGGACAACGGCCAGCAATGGGAACAGACCGACACGACGTCAGTTTCCGGTGTCCGCAGGCAATCGCCCAAGGTCAGCATCACCCCGGGCGTGATGGGTGTGTGGTACCTGAAGGTCGAGGGCGTCAATACCCAGCCCAAGGTCCGTCGCACCAAGTAACGCGCAACCCGTCCGAATGCAGCCGGGCACTGCCCGGCTGCACGCTTCATGCCTGGCGCAGTGCCGCCACCCGCTGCGCCAGCTTCTTGGCCGAGATGCCGGTGCGCGCCCCCAGTTCCTGGGCGAACAGCGAAACCCGCAGCTCCTCCAGATCCCAGCGCAGCGCCTGCCACTGTGGCCGCTCGCGCAGGCCCTGCTGTTCACCGGCCGCCAGCGCCTCCAGGAACGGATGCAGTTCCAGCATGCGCGCCTGGTCACGTGGCGGGTCACGCTTGGCACGTTCGGTGCGAAGGATCATCGCCTTCAGGTAACGGGGATACTGGGCCAGCGCATCAGCCGGTGTGTCGCGCAGGAAGCCGGGGTGGATCAGTCCCGCCAGCTGCGCTTCCATGTCGTCCAGGTTGCCCCGTGCCCAGCCCATCAATGGCGCTTCCAGCATCGGCTTCAGTTCCGCCACCAGCGCCAGGATGGTCTCGGCCAGCTTCAGCCGCGACATCGCCTCGCCGAACAGGGCCTTGGCTGCATGCTCGCGGCGCTGTTCGAAGGCCGCCGCATCGCGGATGCTTTCCAGTCCTTCGGCCAGCACGGCGTTCATCGCCGCATCGACCAGATCGCCTCGGAGGCGCTCCTGCGATTCGATCGCCGCATACAACAGGCCCGTCTTGGCAGCGACCGGCAGCTGCTTGCGGGCCTGCTTGACCTTGTCGGCCAGCGCGATCTCCAGCAGGCGGCGCACGCCCAGTGGGTGGGCCTCCTCGGCCTGCTGGCGGTCGGCGAAGATGCGCAGGGCCACACTGTCACCCTCGTCCAGCAGCGCCGGATAGGCGGGCACGCCCGCCTCACCGGGTACCTGCAGTGGAATCGGCGCAGCCGGGAAGGTGCGCAGCCCATCGGCCGCCATCTCGCGACCGGCACGCGCGGCAAAGGCATCACCGGCTCGGCCGCCGAATCGCGCCCGCAACGCGTCGAGGTCACGTGAGGTGGCCAGCACCTTGCCCTGCTCGTCGCGCAGTCGCAGATTCATGTGCAGATGCGGCTCGATGGAATCCGGCTCGAAATCAGTCGCCGCGACCGGGGCGCCGGTCGCGCGCGACAGGAAGCGTGCCAGTTCGCCGGTGATCGCATCGGCACTGGCATTGGGGAACGCCTCATGGAACGCACGGCCGAAATCCGGGGCCGGCACATAATTGCGGCGCATCGCCTTGGGCAGGCTGCGGATCAGCGCTGCCGCCTTGTCGGCGACGAAGCCTGGCGCCAGCCAGCCCAACTGCACTGGATCGAGCGCGTTGAGCAGGTGCAGCGGCACCTCCAGGGTGACACCATCATCTTCGGCACCCGGCTCGAAACGGTAGTGCAGCGGCAGCCTTGCCTGGCCCAGCGGCAGATACTTCGGATAACGCTCCTGTTCGCTGCCTTCGCCCGGCAGCAGGTCCGCCAGCGTCCAGTGCAGCCCCTTGCGCTGTGCGGGCGGCAGTTCCTTCCACCACGCGTCCAGGCCGGATGCCGAATGGATGTGGGGGGGAACCCGGTCCAGATACCAGCGCGCCTGCCAGTTTTCATCGGCAACGATGCCAGCCCGGCGCAGCTTCGCTTCTTCCTCGCGCGCCACCTCCAGCACCTTCTGGTTGTCTGCCACGAAACTGGCGCGGGTGTTGATCTCGCCGGTCACCAGCGCCTGCCGCACGAAGATGTCGTGCGCCTCGCCGGGTGCGATGCGTCCGTAATGCACCGGCTTCTTCGGCGCCAGCACCAGACCGAACAGGCTGATCTGTTCCGATGCCAGCACCTGGCCCTGCGCACGCGACCAATGCGGGTCGAAGTGCTTGCGCAGGAGCAGGTGCGGCAGCTCGGCAATCACCCAGTCCGGCTCGATCGCCGCCAGGGTCATGCCCCACACCTTCTGCGTGTCGAGCAGGTTGGCCACCAGCAACCAGGGGGGTGGCCGCTTGGACAGCACGGAACCGGGGAACGGCAGGAAGCGGCGCTGGCGCGGCGCGAGGAAATACCCCTTCTCGGTGCGATGGCCGATCTGCGTAGGCAGGCCCGCCACCAGTGCACGATGCAGCGTCTGATAGGCCGAAGCCCGCACGCGTTCACTGAAGCCGCCGCCGGCAGGCGCCTGCTCTTTCTGCGCCCGCGCCGCCACCGGCGCCGGCACGGCGTCTGCCTTGCCCTCGCGGGCCAGGCGGGCAGCGCGGTGCAGCTGGCCCCGCGTGGCTTTCACCGCTGCCGCGTCATCACGTGCGGCCGCCGGCGCACTGCTGCCCGCCAGCAACGGTGCCATCGATGCTTCCACGGGCTCTTCCTTCCAGCCCAGCTCCTCGCACAGCAAGCGTAGTTGGCGATGCAGCTCGCGCCACTCGCGCATGCGCAGGAATCCAAGGAAATGCCGCCCGCACCAGTCGCGCAGCTTGGACTGGGTCAGATCTTCATGGGCCTGCCGGTAGGCATCCCACAGGCGCAGCACGCCGACGAACTCGGAGCGGCCGTCGGCGAACTGGGCATGCGCGGTGTCGGCGGCCCCCCGTGCCTCGGCCGGTCGCTCGCGCGGGTCCTGGATGCCCAGGAACGAGGCGATCACCAGCATCGGCCGCAGGCAGCCGGCCGCCTGTGCCGCCACCAGCATGCGTGCCAGCTTCACATCCACCGGCAGGCGCGCCATCTGCTTGCCGATCGCGGTCATGCGCCGCTCGCTGTCGATCGCGCCCAGCTCGGTCAGCTGCTGCCAGCCATCGGCCACCGCACGTTCGTCCGGTGCTTCCAGGAAAGGAAAATCCTCGATGCGGCCCAGACCCAACTGCAGCATGCGCAGGATCACCCCGGCCAGGCTGGAGCGGCGGATTTCCGGATCGGTGAACTCCGGCCGGGCCTGGAAATCGGCCTCCGCATACAGGCGATAGCAGATGCCCTCGGCGATACGGCCGCAGCGGCCCTTGCGCTGGTTGGCGCTGGCCTGCGAGATCGGCTCGATGTGCAAGCGGTCAAGCTTGTTGCGCGGGCTGTAACGCTTGACGCGGGCGAAGCCCGGATCGACCACATAACGGATACGCGGCACCGTCAGCGAGGTCTCGGCCACGTTGGTGGCCAGCACGATGCGCCGGTTCGGCCCGGGGTTGAACACCCGGTCCTGGTCCTGGTTGGACAGCCGTGCATACAACGGCAGCACCTCGGTATTGCGGTACCGGCGTCGCTCCAGCGACTGGTGGGCGTCGCGGATCTCACGTTCACCCGGCAGGAAGATCAGCACATCGCCCCGCGCGTCCAGGCGCGTGATCTCGTCGATCGCCGACACGATCGCATCGTTGACGGTGCGTTCGCCCTCCTGCTCGCCCTCGCCTTCCAGCGCGCGGTAGCGCACCTCGACCGGATAGGTACGGCCCTCTACGCTGATCACCGGCGCGTCGTCAAAATGCTGGGCGAAACGGTCGGTGTCGATGGTGGCCGAGGTGACGATCAGTTTCAGGTCCGGCCGCTTGCGCAGCAGCTGCTTCAGATAGCCGAGCAGGAAGTCGATGTTGAGGCTGCGTTCATGCGCTTCATCGACGATGATCGTGTCGTAGTTCGACAGCCAGCGGTCGCTGGCGATCTCCGCCAGCAGGATGCCGTCGGTCATGAACTTGATGCGGCTGTCCTCGCTGACCTTGTCGTTGAAGCGCACCTGGTAGCCGACCAGCTGGCCCAGCTCACTGTGCAGCTCCTGTGCCACGCGGCTGGCCACCGCGCGTGCGGCGATCCGGCGCGGCTGGGTGCAACCGATCATGCCGGCCTGGCCACGGCCGGCGGCCAGGCACAGCTTGGGCAGCTGGGTGGTCTTGCCCGAGCCCGTTTCGCCCGCGATCACCACCACCTGGTGATCCCGGATCAGCGCGATGATGGCATCGGCTTCACGCGCAATCGGCAGCTGGGGGTCCAGAGTAATGGCTGGTTGCTGCTGCGCCCGTTTCTGCCGGCGCTGCACCGACGCCTGCAAGGCCTGCTCGAAGGTAGCAGCCAGTGCCGCATCCTGTGGCTTGGCCTGGCAACGCGAGAGCATCCCCAGCAAACGGCCCCGGTCGCGGCTCATTGCGCCGTCGATGGCGGCGCGCTGTTGGCGCAGGCGGGACTGCGGCATTTTGTCGATAGCGTTCATCAATCGGTTCGTTTAAAACTTTGAAAGCAAACAGTCGTCAAGACTGATTTATTGTGAAGACCAACGATTCCACAAGGAGGAACCCCATGGCGAAGACCAAGAGCCCGACCAAGGCCAAGACCGGCAAGCAGAAGCTTGCCGCTGCGGCGCCGTCGGCCCCCAATATCGATATCGGGATCACCCAGGGCGACCGCAAGAAGATCGCCGACGGTCTGTCGCGCTTCCAGGCTGACGCGTTCACGCTCTACCTGAAGACGCACAACTTCCACTGGAACGTGACCGGGTCGATGTTCAACTCGCTGCACACCATGTTTGAAACACAGTACACCGAGCAATGGGCGGCCCTGGACGATGTGGCCGAGCGCATCCGCGCGCTGGGCTTCAATGCCCCGGGCTCCTACCGGGAGTTCGCTGCGCTGACCTCGATCGCCGAGGAGCCGGGCCTGACCGACAGTGCGGACTGGCGGGAAATGGTACGCCAGTTGGTGGTCGCCAACGAAGCGGTCTGCCGTACGGCGCGTGAAGTGCTGGAGGTGGCGGCCAAGGGCGATGATGCCCCGACCGAGGATCTGATGACCCAGCGCCTGCAGACCCACGAGAAGTATGCGTGGATGCTGCGCTCCCTGCTGCAGTAAGGGTTGGGGGGTGTTCGGCAGGGCTGCGCCCTGCACCCGCAGAAGCAACTGCAACGGCAACGGCCGGAGCAAAAGCGGGTTTCCTGTGGGTTGGCGGGGTGGGTCCGGTTGCGGGGGACGCCGCAAGTACGTCCCTGTAGGCTCGGTCGCGCCATCCATGGCGCTCACGCCCCCGCAACCGGAC
>NZ_JBDJOB010000030.1:0-41324 GCF_039674705.1 Stenotrophomonas sp. TWI169
GCCTGGCGCTAGCGCTCGTGCGGGTCATGGGGTAGCGCCGGGCCATGCCCGGCGAGCGCAGCGGCAGGCCGTAAACAGACACGGCCCCTTGCGGGGCCGTGTCTGCAAGCGTGAGTACCACGCGGTGTCAGCGCAGCACCTGCTCCACCAGCTGCACGTCCGCGCTCTGCAGCGGTTCGGCGGCATTGCGCGACAGCTGCACCTGGTAGGTGCCACCTTCAATCTTCCACTGGCGGGCCTGCGCATCGTAGTGGGCCAGGGTCTTCGGCTCGGCTTCGATACGGATGCGGCGCTGCTCACCCGGCTGCAACTGCACCTTGTCGTAGCCGATCAGCCGGATCGGCGTGCTGCTGCCCGCCGGCAGCTTCAGGTACAGCTGGGCCACGTCGGCACCGGCGCGCTTGCCGGTGTTGCGGATGTCCACGCTGGCGACCAGGCGCGAACCTTCCACGCTCACCTTCAGGTTGTCATAGGCGAACGAGGTGTAGGACAGGCCATGGCCAAAGGCGAAGGTCGGGGTCAGGCCCTTGGCCGCCATCCACTTGTAGCCGACGTTGGCACCTTCGATATCGAAATCGAACACATCACCGAACGGCTTGGCCGGCTTGAAGCCCAGGCCATCGATATGCGGGCGCGGCAGCTGCGACTCGTCCGTCACCCAGGTCACCGGCAGGCGGCCGGACGGATTGGCCTGGCCGGTCAGCAGTGCGGCGATGCCCTCGCCACCGCGGATGCCGGGATACCAGGCCTGCAGCATCGCCGGCACCTGCGCCAGCCACGGCGTGCGCACCGGGCCGTTGGTTTCCAGCACCAGCACGGTCTTCGGGTTGGCCTTGGCCACCGCCGAAATCAGCGCATCCTGATTGTCCGGCAGCTGCATGTCCGGCAGATCCACCGATTCGGCGGCCCACTGCGTGGCGAACACGATGGCGACATCCGCCTGTGCGGCGGCCTTGGCTGCAGCCGCGGCATTGTTGCCGTCCACATACGCGATGGTGGCGTCCGGGCGCGCTGCACGCAGCGCCTCCAGCGGCGAGGACGGATGGAACATCACCGGGCCCGGCCAGGTGGTCGGCATCACGCCCGGCACCGCGTTGGTGCCCTTGGCGGTCACGCCCACCATCGACGAACCGCCACCACCGATCACGCCCTTGTCGGCATGGCCGCCGATGATGACGATGCGCTTCACGCTGTCGGCCAGCGGCAACAGGTTGCCTTCATTGCGCAGCAGCACGCTGCCCTCTTCCACCGTGCGCTGTGCCACGGCAAAACCGGCCTCGGCATCAACCTTCTGGTGCTGCGGCGGGTTGTCGAAGTTGCCGTGCAGGAACATCGTGCGCAGGATGCGCGCCACCATGTCGTTCAGGCGCGCCTGCGGCACCACGCCGCCGTGCACGGCCAGGCGCAGCGGCTCGTCGAAGAACACCGCCGCGTCGAACACTTCACCGGCCGACTGCTGGTCCAGGCCGGCCAGCGCCGCCTTTGAGCCACTGTGCACGCCACCCCAGTCGGACATCACGAAACCAGGGAACTTCCATTCCTGCTTCAGCACCTGGTTCATCAGGTAGCCGTTCTCGCAGCCGTAGGTGCCGTTGATCTTGTTGTACGAGCACATCGCCACGCCCGGGCGGCCGGTCTCCAGCGCGATCTCGAAGGCCAGCAGGTCGGACTCGTGCATGGCCTGTTCGCCGATGCGTACGTCATGGAAGTTGCGGCGGGTCTCCATGTCGTTCAGCGCGAAGTGCTTCATTGAGGAGATCACGTGCTGGCTCTGCACGCCCTGTATCAACGCGCCGACCATCGAGCCTGCCAGCAGCGGATCTTCGCCGGCGTACTCGAAGTTGCGGCCGTTGCGCGGATCGCGCTGCAGGTTGACGCTGCCGGAAAGCAGGATGTTGAAACGCTGCTGCCAGGCCTCGCGGCCCATCGTCGCGCCGCCTGCGAAAGCCACTTCGCGGTTCCAGCTCGATGCGGTGGACGGGCCGGAGGGCATGGCGGTGGCGAAGTCGCCGGGCCGGATGCCGCCGGGGTTGGTCACACCGACGCCGGCGTCGGCCGACTGCTGCGAGGGAATGCCCAGGCGTGGCACGCCCGGCACGAAACCGGCCGAACCGACCGCGCCGTCCGGCAGCGGGCCGCCGTCCTTGCCCAGCCCGAAGTAGCTGTGCAGCATCTGGAATTTCTCATCCTCGGTCATCGCCTTCAGCAGCAGCGCAGCGCGGGCGTCGGCGTTGAGGGTGGTGTCCATCCACGGCGCATCGCCCCCCTTGTCGGCGGCATAGGCCAGGGTCAGCAGGGTCGCGCGCAGGGCGCTGCCCTCAACCTTGAACGGCGCACTGCTGGCGGCCTGGAAGCCATCGCTGAAGTAGCTGGCATCGGCTTCCGGGGCCACCCGCGCCGGATCGAAACCGGCAGCCTTGGCGGAATCGCCAGCAACAGCGCCGAGCAGCACCGCCGGCGCACCCAGCCGCGAACGCGACACCAGGGCCGGCAACTGCAGGGCACCCGCGCCGGCATCGGTGTAGACCGCAACGGTGTGGCGACCGTCATCCAGGCGCAGGTAGTTCAGCCCCGGCTGGTCCGGGCCGGATTCCGCCGCGATCGGCAACCGGGTCAGCACGGCCTGACCGCGCTGGGTCCGGCCATCGTCCTTCCCGGCGGCGATGAAGCGGTATTCGTAGCCCAGGCCATCAGCCAGCAGCTGCAGCGGATCGACCTGGTCGATGCTGCGCTGCACCTGCCGCACGCTCACGGCATCCACCTGCAGGGATCCAAGCTGGGTGGCCAGGGCCGGCATCGCTTCGGCCGGCGGCGCCTGCTCCAGGGTCAACACGGTGAACGCGGCGGGATCGGCCCACGCCGGCGCGATGACGGCGGCGGACACGGCGAGGGACAGGGCAAGCGGCTTTGTAAACGTTTTCATCGACGGGCGTAATTCCGTTGCCAAGGCAATCGGTCCAGGGAAAATGCCGCCGAAGGGTGCAGCGTTCATGCCGTACAGGCGTTGCCGGGCAACACCTCAGGCCGGAGGGCGGACCGGTCTGCGCGCGGGACCCTCCTCCCGGCGTGACAACCTGCCTGCCCGGGCCACGCACGTGGCCCAACCTATGAAGATTGTGCGAGGGCGTTCATGCCTGTCAACAGGACCTAAGGCACAGGCCAACCCCTGCACGCCGGTTATCAGTCCATCACCGGCGGTCATCAGTGGGGTGCGTGGCGCTGCCGATAATGGAAGCCCCTGGCCACGGATCACGCCCATGAACGTACATCGCGACTTCGACCATCTCTGGCGCGACCGCTGTGACACCTCCAGCCAACGCAGCCCGCGCGTGCTGATCCGCGTATTCGTCGCTCCCGGCGAACTGGAGCGCAGTGTGGCGTTCTACGAGCAGCTGCAGGGTGTGGTCGCCGATGCCGGGTTTCCGTTTCCCGATGCAGGACTGCGCCTGGCCATGGTCGGTGCCTTCCTGCTGATCGAAGGCAGCGAGACCGCACTGGCACCCTTCACCTCGACCACGGGCACCCTGCTGGTCGACGATGTCCGGCCCTATCACGACAAACTGATCGCTGCCGGAGCCGAGATCATCTTCCCGCTGCAGATCGTCCCGACCGGTGCGGCGTTCAATGCGGTACATCCCGATGGCACCGTGGTCGAGTACGTGCACCACCGCCC
This sequence comes from Stenotrophomonas sp. TWI169, assembly GCF_039674705.1. NCBI lineage: Bacteria > Pseudomonadati > Pseudomonadota > Gammaproteobacteria > Lysobacterales > Lysobacteraceae > Stenotrophomonas > Stenotrophomonas sp. TWI169. Next base: position 3,674 of record NZ_JBDJOB010000030.1, read on the forward strand.
GGATCCGCAGGGGCGGTGAGTGCGGGGCACGTTGATCGATGAACCGCGCCCGCTCTTCAGCAACCTGAAACGCGGCGCTCGAATTCATTAGTAATTCTACTCACGAGGCGAGTAGCATGTCCGGTCTCAGCCCTTGATACCGGCCTGTCGATACTCGCTCCATGCCAGCCGTTTCCGACAACTATTGTCGCTCTCAGCCAGCCCCCACGCGTTTCCGGACGGTGGGCTGATGGGTGCGGTCATTGCCCTCGACCGTCTCCTGGACGGTCGCCAGCTATGGCGCGGTCCGGCGCGGCACGGCCTAACCAGCGACCATCTGGCCAGTGGCCACCCCGCCCTGGATGCACGCCTGCCCGGGGGGGGATGGCCGGCCAGCGGGCTGTGCGAGGTGCTGCAGGGCGCGCCGGGTGTAGGCGAACTGGCGCTGGTCTGGCCGGCATTGGCAAAGCTGAGCCGCCGCGAGCGGCCGATCGTGCTGGTCGCGCCGCCTTACCGGCCGCATGCGCCGGCCTGGGCCGCGGCCGGGCTGGATCTGGCGCAGCTGCAGATCATCCAGGCCGGGCCGAAGCAGGCGCTGTGGGCCACCGAACAATGCCTGCGCTCGGCGGCCTGCGCGGCAGTGCTGTGCTGGCCACAGCAGGCCGACGACCGCGCCCTGCGCCGCCTGCAGGTAGCCGCCGACAGTGGCCAGTGCCTGGGCTTCGTGTTCCGCGAGGCGCGTGCAGCCCGCAACCCGTCCCCGGCCAGCCTGCGCCTGCAGCTCGACCACGGCCAGGTCCGGGTCCTGAAGTGCCGTGGTGGATTGCCGCCGGCACAGCCGCTGCCACTGGCCATCGCCCACTGAGGCGGCCGCATGGACTGGGCCTGCCTGTTGTTGCCGCAGCTGGCGCTGGATTGCGTGCTGCGCCTGCAAGCGGATCCGCAGCGGCCACTGGTGCTGCTGCAGGGGCCGGCGCAGCGTCGCGTGCTGCGCGCCGTCAGCCCTGCTGCGCGTGCAGCCGGCCTGCGTCCGGGCATGCTGTTGTCGGCCGCACAGGTACTGGTGCAGGACCTGCAGCTGCATGACTACGATCCGGCCACCGAGCTGCACACCCGCCAGTTGCTGGCCAGCTGGCTGTACGGCTTCAGTTCGCAGGTCAGCCTCGACTTTCCCCATGCCCTGGTCCTGGAGATCGGTGCCAGCCGTGCCCTGTTCGGCGATTGGCTGGCGATCGAACGGCGCCTGCGTGATGGCCTGCATGAACTTGGATTCCGTCACCGCCTGGTCGCGGCGCCCAATCCCCATGCCGCACGGGTGCTGGCCAACGTGCATGATGGCCTCGGTATCGATGCAGGACAGTTGCCAGCCCTGTTGGCGCAGCTGCCCTTGCCGCGCAGCGGGTTGCCGGCCGATGCGGTGACCGTGCTTGGCCGCTCCGGGCTGCGTACGCTGGGGGCAGTGTTCGACCTGCCGCGCGAAAGCCTGGCGCGTCGCTTCGCGCCGGACGTGCTGCAGCAGCTGGACGCGCTGCGTGGCCAGCCCACCGCACCCCTGCGCTACTACCAGCCACCAGACCGTTTCGACGCACGCATCGAATTCGAGTACGAGATCGAATCCAGCCAGGCCCTGCTGTTTCCGCTGCGGCGCCTGCTGCTGGATCTGGCGGCCTTCCTGTGCTCGCGCGATGGCGGCGTGCAGCGTTTCGACCTGCATTTCGAACACGACCTGCTGCCTGCCAGCGTGCTGACCATCGGCCTGCTCGCACCCGAGCGCGATGCCGCGCTGCTGTTCGAGATCGCCCGTAACCGCCTAGAGGCTTTCCCGCTGCCGGCGGGCAGCCGGGCCCTGCGCCTGCAGGCCGAACAGCTGCCGCCCTTCGTGCCCGCCGCACGCGATCTGTTCGACACCCGCCCGGCACAGGCGATGCCGTGGACCCAGCTGCGCGAGCGCCTGCGTGCACGGCTCGGCGATGACGCCGTGCAGCCCCTTGCCGTGCAGGCCGACCATCGCCCCGAACGCGCCAGTGGCACCCAGGCACCCGCCAGGCCACCGGCGTACTGGCCGCTGCGCCCCGGCTGGTTGCTGGACACACCACAGGTGCTGCGTGACCCGCGGCTGCGCATCGTCACCGGGCCGGAGCGGATCGAATCAGGCTGGTGGGACCACGCCGATGCGCGCCGTGACTACTACGTGGTGGAAACCGCACACGGCCAGCGCGGCTGGGCCTTCCGCGAGCGCAATGATCCACATGCACCGTGGATGCTGCACGGCTGGTTCGGCTGAACCACCATGCATGATGAACTGCCCGGCTATGCCGAACTGCACTGCCTGTCGGCCTTCAGCTTCCAGCGCGGTGCCTCCACCGCCGAGGAACTGTTCGCACGTGCCCGCGGCCAGGGCTACCGCGCGCTGGCGATCACTGACGAGTGTTCGCTGGCTGGCATCGTGCGCGCCTGGCAGGCAGCGAAGACACAGGGCGTGGCGCTCATCGTCGGTGCCGAGTTCCAGGTCGAAGAGGGACCGAAGCTGGCGCTGCTGTGCACCGACCAGGCTGCCTACGCCGGGTTGTGCCAGTTGATCACCACCTGCCGGCGGCGGGCCGGCAAGGGCGAGTACCGCTGCCTGCGCGATGACCTGTCCGGCCTGCCCGACGGCCTGTTGTGCCTGTGGCTGGACCGGCAGCCCGCCGCCACCGATCTGCCACTGCTGCGCGCAGCCTTCAAGGACCGCCTGTGGCTGGCGGTGGAACTGCATCATGAGCACGACGACGCGCGCCGCCTGCAGCAGCTGCAGGCGTTCGGCGAACGCCACGGCCTGCCGCTGGTCGCCAGCGGCGATGTGCACATGCATGTGCGCCGCCGCCGCGCGCTGCAGGACACGCTGACCGCGATCCGTCACCGCTGCAGCGTGGCCGAAGCCGGCTGGCGCCTGTTCCCCAATGGCGAACGCCATCTGCGCCCGCGCACCGCGCTGGCCCGGTTGTACCCCCCTGCACTGCTGGCCGAGACCGTGCGCATCGCCGAGCGCTGCCACTTCACCCTGGACCAGTTGAAGTACACCTACCCGCGTGAACTGGTGCCGGAAGGTCATGACCCGGACAGCTGGTTGCGCGAGCTGGTGGAAGAAAAGATTCCCTGGCGCTGGCCGGAGGGCATCCAGGAACCACAGCGCAGGCAGATCGAGCACGAGCTGGCATTGATCAAGAAGAAGAACTATGCCTCCTACTTCCTCACCGTGCACGACATCGTGCGCTTCGCCCGCAGCCAGGACATCCTCTGCCAGGGCCGCGGCTCGGCCGCCAATTCAACGGTGTGCTTCGTACTGGGCGTGACCGAGATCGACCCCGCGCGCAGCAATCTGCTGTTCGAGCGCTTCATCTCCGCCGAGCGGAATGAACCACCGGATATCGATATCGATTTCGAGCATGAACGGCGCGAGGAAGTCCTGCAGTACGTGTTCAAGCGCTATGGCCGCGAACGCGCCGCGTTGACGGCGGTGGCGATCAGCTATCGCGGCCGCAGTGCGATCCGTGATGTCGCCCGCGCGCTGGGACTGCCGATGGACCAGGTCAATGAACTGGGCGCGGCGATGGACCATTGGGGTGGCAACATTCCGCTACCGGAAACCCTGCGCGAGCGCGGCTTCGACCCGGAGACGCCGCTGATGCGGCGACTGCTGTCATTGACCGCCGAGCTGATCGACTTCCCGCGCCACCTGTCGCAGCATCCGGGCGGTTTCGTGATTTCCGAACACCCGCTGTCGACGCTGGTGCCGGTGGAGAACGCAGCGATGGCCGACCGCACCGTCATCCAGTGGGACAAGGACGATCTGGATGCCACAGGCCTGATGAAGGTCGACTGCCTGGCGCTGGGCATGCTCACCGCCATCCGCAAATGCCTGGCAATGCTGAAGCAGCATGGCCTGCACGAAGGACGCATGGATGCGATCCCGCCCAAGGATGCGAAGACCTTCGACATGATCTGCGCCGCCGACACCATCGGCGTGTTCCAGATCGAATCGCGCGCGCAGATGGCGATGCTGCCGCGCATGCAGCCGCGCACGTTCTATGACCTGGTGATCGAAGTCGCGATCGTGCGGCCCGGTCCGATCCAGGGCGACATGGTGCATCCCTATCTGGAGCGGAGGCGTATCCTGCGCGAACACGGCCCTGATGCACTGAACGATCCACACAATCCGCTCTACCCACCGCGGCTGGAACGCGTGTTCGCACGTACGCTGGGCGTGCCATTGTTCCAGGAACAGGTGATGCAGCTGGCGGTGGATGCGGCCGGTTATACCCCGGGCGAGGCCGATGCCCTGCGCCGTTCGATGGCGGCCTGGAAGCGCCGCGGCGGGCTGGAGCCGCATCGCGAGAAGCTGTTGGCCGGCATGCTGGAGAACGGCTTCAGTCGCGAATACGGCGAGCACCTGTTCGAGCAGATCAAGGGCTTCGGCGATTACGGCTTCCCGGAAAGCCACGCCGCCAGCTTCGCCCTGCTGACCTATAACAGCTGCTGGCTGAAGTGCCATCATCCGGCCGCGTTCACCGCCAGCCTGATCAACAGCCAGCCACTGGGGTTCTACAGCCCCGACCAGCTGCTGCAGGATGCGCGCCGGCACGGCATCATCGTGCTGCCGGTGGACGTGCGCCACAGCGACTGGGACTGCACGCTGGATTTCAGCAGGGGTCCCGCGGCGATCCGGCTGGGCCTGCGCCTGGTCGATGGCTGCAACGAACAGGTGGCACAGGCCATCATGCGCGAACGCGCGCGACGGCCATTCGACGATGTCGGCGATCTGTGCCAGCGCACCGTCCTGGACCGGCGCCATCAGGGCCTGCTGGCCGATGCCGGCGCGCTGCGCGGCCTCAGCGGGCATCGTCATCGTGCGCGCTGGGATGTCTCCGGCGTGGAAAACCGCCTGCCGCTGTTCGATCAGGCCCGCACCACCGCTGAAGCACGCGTGCCATTGCCGTTGCCCAGTGCGTGGGAAGACATGCAGGCCGACTACCGCAGCATCGGCACTACCCTGGGTCGCCATCCCATGTCATTCCTGCGCACGCAGCTGCGCAGCCGCGGCTGCCTCGACGCCGCACAACTGGCCGGCCACGGCCATGGCCGCCGCGTACGCATCGCCGGGCTGGTACGCATGCGCCAGCGTCCCCAGACCGCCAGCGGCGTCACCTTCCTTACCCTGGAAGATGAAACCGGCATGGTCAATGCCGTGGTCTGGCGGCACCTGGCCGACCGGCAGCACCGTGTACTGGTCGATACCCAGCTGATGCAGATCGACGGCCGACTGGAGCGTGTCGATGGCGTGCAGCATGTGATCGTGCAACGCATGCACTGCCTGGATGAACTGCTGCAGGGCCTGCGCAGCCGAAGCCGCGACTTCCACTGAGGACACACCGCGTCACACAGCGAACTGGTCATGAGCGGCCCGCTTCCGTTATCGTCGGCACATCCAAGGAAGGACGATCCGATGCCCCGTGCACTCACGCTGACCACGCTGCTGGTCTCCACCCTCGCCCTGCTCGTTTCCGGCTGGACTGCCTGGAGCCTGCATCGCAGCCAATCGCCGCAGCGGGTGATCGAAGCCCGGGGCCTGGTCATCCACGATGGCGCCGGTCAGGCGCGGGTGATCCTGGGCGCCCCGGTGCCCGACCCGCGCAGTCGCGGCCAGGTGCAGGGAACACGTGCCAGCGCCCTGTCCGGCCTGGTTCTGCTGGGTCCGGACGGCTCCGAACGCGGCGGCTACGGCACGACCGACCACGGTGGCGAAGCCCTGCTGACGCTTGACGATGCAGCCGGCACCACCGAAGTGTTCAAGGTGGTCGCCAACCCCGACCGCGGCGCCAGCCTGATGGTCAAACACCAGAACAACACCGGCGCGATGCTCACCTCCTGGCAGGGCAAGCCGGAGTTGATGTTCGTGGATGACAGCGGGCAGTCCTACTACGTGCGCCCCGGCGTCAGTGCCGCGCCCTGAAGGACGCGGGTTCATCATCCCAGCACGGCCGCCAGGTCATCGGCCAGCTGTCGCTGCTGCGGTGTTCCCAGCGCCGCACAGGTGATGCGCAGGCCATGACCGGGGGCGGAAACCGCGAACACTTCGCCGGCACGCACATGCCAGCCGCGGGCGGCCAGCGCCAGTACCTGCGGGCGGCTGTCATCCGGCAGAGGCAACCACAGGTTCAACCCCTCCATCGGCACGGCCTGCTGCACGCCCCGCGCCTGCAGCAGCATCTGCAGCGACTGCAACCGCTGCTGGTAACGCACGCCGGCCGAAGCGATCTTCGCCCGCTGCGTGGCTGATTCCAGCACCGAGACCGCCGCGTCCTGCAGCAGGTGGCTGACCCAGCCGGTTCCCGCTGCCAGCCGCAGGCGCAGCCGTACCACGGTTTCCTCATCGCAGGCCAGCCACGCCAGGCGCAGATCCGGGCCCAACGGCTTGGACAGCGAGCGCAGCAGTGCCCAGCGCCGGCCATCGACGGGCAGCACCGAGTGGTAGGCCTGCTGCGAGAGCAACGCGTAATGATCGTCGATCAGCACCGCCACCTGCGGGTAGCCGGCCAGCAGCTGGCGCAGTGCCCGCGCCCGCTTCGCATCCAGGCTGGCGCCGGTAGGATTGTGTGCGCGCGGCGTCAGCAGTACCGCGCGTGCGCCAGCCTCCAGCGCCCGCCGCAGCGACGCCACCTGCATCCCATGCGTGTCCACCGCCACGGGCAGCGGCGTGTGGCCAGCGGCATTGAGCACGTTGAGGCTGCCAAGGAAGCAGGGATCCTCTACAGCGATGCGGTCGCCGGGCAGCAGCCAGGCAGCCAGCAGGCGTTCGATGCCATCGACCGCACCGTGGCTCAGCTCCAGGGCATAGCCCTGCGGACAATCGGCATCCAGCGACGCACGTGCCAGCCGCTGCATGCGCGGGTCGACCGTACCCACGCCATACAGCCGAGGTGGCGCCGGTGCCAGGCGCAGGCTCGGCAACAGCCGTGGGTCCGGATTGCCACCTGCCAGATCGTGCAGCGCCAGCCCCGGCGGACTGCCTTCGCGCGCGACGGGGGCCGGCACGCCACGCACCGTGGTACCGCGCCGCCCCCCCGTACTGGCCAGGCCCGCCGCGTCCAGCCGCTTGTACGCGGCCGCCACCGTGTTGCGGTTGACGCCCAGCCGCTCGGCCAGTTCGCGTACCGGCGGCAGCACGCTGCCCGCGGTCAGCCGCCCGTCGCCGATGCCCTCGCGGATGCTGTCGAAGATCGATTCGGCACTGTGCCCGGTGATTTTCATTTTGTCCTATGCCAAAATAAATCTTGTCCTGTGCCAGTGTATCCCACCTTGGCCACCCTGCATTGGAGGTGCACGCATGCCCCTTGCCGCCGCCGACTGGCCTGTCGCCCAGTCCGTCGAACAGATCGCCCGCAACCTGCTCACGGTGCGCCAGCGCATCGCGCGGGCCTGTGCCCGCGCGGGCCGCGACCCGCAGAGCGTGCGCCTGCTGCCGGTCAGCAAGACCGTGGATGAGGCGCGCATCCGCATGGCCGTGGCTGCCGGCTGCCATGAGCTGGGTGAGAACAAGGTGCAGGAGGCACAGCGCAAGGCCGAGTCGATGGCCGACCTTGGCGTGCACTGGTCTGTGATCGGCCACCTGCAGACCAACAAGGCCCGCCATGTGGCGCGCTTCGCCAGTGAATTCCAGGCGCTGGACAGCCTGCGCGTGGCCGAAGCGCTGCAGCAGCGCCTGCTGCTGGAGGACCGCACTCTGGACGTGTTCGTGCAGGTCAACACCTCCGCCGAACCCAGCAAGTACGGCCTGGAGCCCGGCGCCGTCGAGGCTTTCGTGCAGCAGCTGCCCATGTTCGACCGCCTGCGCGTACGCGGATTGATGACCCTGGCCATCTTCACTCCGGAGGTGGAACGCGTACGCGCCTGCTTCGTCCGCCTGCGCACGCTGCGCGACCAGCTGCAGCGCAGCGCGCCGACCGGCATCGACCTGTCGCAGCTGTCGATGGGCATGTCCGGCGACTTCGAGGTCGCCATCGAGGAGGGCGCCACCGTGGTCCGCGTCGGCCAGGCCATCTTCGGAGCACGCGCGACACCGGACAGCGCCTACTGGCCCACCCGTGGAGGGGCCGCATGAAGCACGCGGTCGTCCTGCAACACATCGCCTTCGAAGACCTCGGCACGCTGCAGCCGCTGCTGTTGGCCCAGGGCTGGCAGCTGCACGTGCTGCAGGCCGGCATCGATGCGCTTGACGCGGCCGAAGCGGCTGATCTGCTGGTCGTACTGGGAGGCCCGGTCAGCGTCAACGATGGCCTGCTCTACCCCTTCCTGGCTGACAGCATCGCGCTGCTGCAACGGCGCCTGCACCTGCAGCGGCCGACCCTCGGCATCTGCCTGGGTGCGCAGCTGATGGCACGTGCGCTGGGGGCGGAGGTGGCGCCCAGCGGAGGCAAGGAAATCGGATTCGCGCCACTGCTGCTGACCGACGAGGGCCAGCGTTCTCCCCTGCTGGCATTGCAGGGCATTCCTGTGCTGCATTGGCATGGCGAAGCCTTCGAACTCCCGGACGGTGCGCACCGTCTTGCCAGCACACCCGCCTGCCGCCACCAGGCCTTTTCCATCGGCAAGCATGCACTGGCCCTGCAGTGCCACCCGGAACTGGACGCGCGGCAGTTCGAACGCTGGCTGATCGGCCACACGCTCGAGCTGGCCCAGGCGGGCATCGACCCGAACGGTCTTCGCGCGCAGGCACGCCGCTATGGCGCCCCGCTGGCCGCAGCCGCGACTGCGATGTTCAACCACTGGCTGCAGGAACTACCGGAGAACGCACGATGAACTACCGCCTGCTGGTCCACCGTCACGGCGCCTACTGGGGTCATTTCGACTGCCAAGGGGCCGATGCGCTGCAACGCCTGGAGACCATCGCCGCGCACCTGCCCAACGCAGCGGGATTCCAGCTGCAACGCCAGAAGGGCATTGGCGAGGAACGCATCCTGTCCAGCAATGCCGAAGGCCTGCGCGTGCTCGCTGCACAGATCCAGTACCGCGACCTCTGACGCAGAGAGCGCTGCCGGCCCGCTCGCCTTCGATGCGCCGGCACCATGGATGCAAATGATTCTCTTTTACTGTAAGGTGCAGGCGCTGCCCTTGCCGCCGCGGGCTGTTCCCTTTCCCAGTTGTAGCCCGCCCCGTGTCCACGCCTGTCGAACCGACGGATGTCGCGCATCTGTGCGCCGCCCATTACCGGCCGCTGCACGCCCACGTCCGCCGCAAACTCCCGCAACGCAGCGATGCCGATGACGTCGTCCAGGAGACCTGGCTGCGTTTCGTCAAGGTCGCCGCCAGTGGCCTGCTCAGCAATGGCCGCGCCTACCTGTACCGCGTCGCCCACAACCTGATCGCCGACCATTACCGGCAACGCCAGCGCCGCCGGGAAGACCCGCTGGACGAAGCCTCTCTGACCACCCTCGCCGATCCGGCGCCCCTGCCGGAACAACGCCTGCTCGATCTCGAACAACTGCGTCACCTTGACGCGATCATCGCCGCTCTGCCGCCGCGCTCGCGGCAGGTGTTCCTGCTGGCCCGGGTCGAACAGATGGCCTTGGCCGAAATCGGTCGCCAGCTCGGCATCAGCCGGCAGACCGTGCATGGACACCTGATGCGCGCGCTGGTCGCGCTGCAACAGGTGCCCGGCCCATGAGTCAGGACACGATCGCACGCGAAGCCGCACGCTGGTGGCTCGACGGCCATGACGGTACGCGCGACGAGCGCGCGTTCGCCCACTGGTATCAGGCAGACCCGCGCCATGCAGCACAGTACCGGCACCTGCAGCAGCTGTGGCAGGCCGGTGCCGGCCTGCCCAGCCTGCAACGCCAGCAGCAGCGTCACCGCCGGCGCGCCCTGCGCGAGGCGGGCATCGGCGCCGTGCTGCTGTGCGTGCTGGGCCTGTCGCTCCGCCAGGACGCACCGCCGCCAGAACTGGTGCTGCGCACCACCGTCGGCGAGATCCGCGAGACACCCTTGCAGGACGGTTCGCGCGTCGTGCTGTCTCCGGGCAGCGAGGTGCGCGTCCGCATCGACGGGCAGCGCCGGCAGTTGCAGCTCAAGAAGGGACAGGCCTGGTTCCAGGTTGCCGCCGATGCCGACCGGCCGTTCCAGGTGCGCACGCCGCATGGCAGGGTCACCGCGCTGGGCACCGCATTCGATGTCGCCGTGCAGAACGGCAGCAGCGTGGTGACCGTCACCGAACACCAGGTGCGGGTGGACAGCGGCAGCGGCAGCGGAGAGGCAAGCCAGGGCGAACAACTGCGCTTCGATGGCCAGACACCCGGCACCCCGTCGGCCGCACCGGCAGGCGTGCTCGCCTGGCGCGAGCGGCGCCTGCAGTGGGTATCGGCACCATTGGAGGATGTCGCCCGGGGGCTGGACCGCTGGGACGGCGGGCACACCTGGATCATGGGCGCGCGCCTGCGCCAGCAGCGGGTCACCGTGCTGGGCAATGCCACCGGCGCCACCGGCACCCGCGACCAGCTCGCCCGGCAACTGCAGGTCCGCGTGCTGCGCATCGGTCCCGGACTGCAGCTGTGGCTGTCATCAACGCAGGGCACCGGCCATGCACCCTGACATCGTCCCTGCCCGTGCGTCTTCCCAGGCTGACGACGCTCTGCGTCACTCCCTGGAGACCTCGATGCTGTCCCACCGCCCCCTTGTCCTGGCCTTGTCGCTGGCCTGCGCCAGCCCGGTTCCATTCCTGTCCGACCATGCCCAGGCACAGACCGCAACCCGCCACTACGACCTGCCTGCACAGCCGCTGGCCGGCGCACTGGATGCCTACAGCCGGCTCACCGGCATCGATCTGGTGATCGGTGGCGCGCTGCCCCAGCGCCAGATGGCGCCCGCGCTGCGCGGCAACTTCGACGACAGGCAGGCGCTGTCACAATTGTTGGTCGGCACCGGCCTGCGGCCCCGCTTCATCGATGCAAGGCGTGCCACCCTCGAGCCGGCGCCTGCCGAGTCCAGCGATGGCAGCCGCCGCACCGGTCCGTTGCGCGTGCAGGGCACTCCTGCGCAGGGCCATGCGCCCGGCACCGGCGCCAGCCAGTACGTCCCCGCCACCCGCGATGGCTTCGCGCCAGCCGTTGGCAGTGAACGCGTGGCGATGGCCGAACGCCAGGAGGGCAACAGCCTGCTGCGCTCGATGCCCGGCACGCACAGCTTCCACTCGCGCAGCCAGCCCGGCCTCCAGGTCAACATCCGTGGCATGACCGGCGCCGGCCGCGTCAACACGATGATCGACGGTGTCACCCAGACCTTCCGCAACAACGCCGGGCACGGCTCCGGGGGCCCGTTCGCCTATGTCGATCCATTCCTGCTGGCCGGGGTGGATGTGCAGCGCGGTGCCGTCGCTGGCGGCGATGGCGCTGGCACCCTGGCCGGTACCGCCAACTTCCGCACGCTGGATATCGATGACCTGCTGGGTGAGAGCCGCGACTGGGGCCTGCGCGCCGGCTACCGGCACGGCGACAACGGCTATGGCACTGGCCGCACCTTCGCCGGCGCCTGGCGCCACAGCGAGGAAGGCGGTGACCGTCAGTTCGGCCTGCTTGCGGCGGCCAGCAGCAGCCGCAGCAGCGAGTACGCGACCGCCAACGGGCAGAAGAACAGCGCCGACCCGGGCAGCCAGCACCCCAGAAGCTGGCTGCTCAAGGCCCGCCTGCAACCCAGTGAGCTGCACCGGCTGGACCTGAGCCACATGCGCTACGAGAACGACTTCTATCACAACTACCCGTGGCAGATTTCGGCACGCAACCAGCGCGCCAGCTATCACTACACGCCCTACACGCCCTGGATCGATCTGCGCGCCAGCTTCGCCGCCAACAAGACGCGGCTGTTCTATCCGCCGGTGGAAGTGTCCAGCTACATCGGCCGGCGTACCCACAGCAGCCTGAGCAGCTGGAACATCGACAACACCAGCCGCTTCGAGATCGGCTCGCTGCAGGCACGCTGGAACACAGGCCTCAAGCACCAGTCGGACATTTTCGTTGCTGATACACCCACCCTGCGCGGCGCCAACCCGCAGGGGCGCAGCCAGCTGGACAGCGTGTTCAGTACGCTCGAACTGCAGTACGGCATCTACGCACTGACCACCGGGCTGCACCAGGATCGCTACGGCATCCGCGGGCATATCCCGACCTGTTCGGATGTGCCGGGACAGTGCACCCGGATCAACGGCGGGGGCATCGACATCCACCGCCGCCAACATGCACTCAGTCCCAGCCTCTCGGTTTCGTTGCAGGCAACCGACTGGCTGCAGCTGTACGCCGAGGCCTCGCGGACGTCGCGGCCCCCACGCGTGCAGGAGATGTTCTTCGAGAAGATTCCGCTGGAAGGCATGAGCGATGCCGATGGCGTAGGCGCCAATCCATTCCTGCGTCGCGAACGCTCGCGCAACCTGCAGTTCGGCGCCAATCTCAGCACCGACTCGCTGCTGCGCGACGGCGACCTGGCCCAGTTGCGGGTGACCCGCTTCGACAACCGCATCCGCGACTACATCAAGCCGCAGTACCTGCTGATCGTGCATCCACCGGAAATCGAGCCCGTCGTGGTACCGATCGACAGCGACCCGCAGCTTTCGGCCTGGACCGATGCGCTGGATGTGGACGACTTCAGCGTCACCACCCGCTGGATGAACGACCCGGGCGTGGTGCGCATGCGTGGCATCGAGCTGGAGGCCCACTACGCCAGCGTGCACTATCACGCGACGCTGAGCTGGACACGATCACACACCAGCGCGCCCACCATCGAGTTCGTCAACCTGGAAGACATCACCACGCTTCCCGACCGCTACTGGACGCTGGACGTCGGCGGTCGCTGGTGGCAGCAGCGCGTGCAGGCCGGCGTGCGCGCCGAATACTCCGGCCCCACTGAGGAAGGCTACGACTTCTTCCAGACCCGCAAGACCCGCGGCACGGGTGTGCTGCTGGACTTCTACGCCAGCTTCAAGCCACAGGCCAGCACCACCGTATGGCTGAACATCGAAAACCTGCAAAACAAAGCCTATGACAACAATGCCTCGATCGACAGCATCTTCAGCCCGATCCTGGACCGCGGCAACGGCCGCGGCCGCACCGTCTCGATGGGCGTCAACGTGGCGTTCTAGCCGACGCTGGTTGCCGCTGTGCCTGCTTGCCGTGCTGGCGACCGGGCAGGCCCAGTCGATGCCCGGCACGGTGATCGACCTGGCCAGCGGCCGGCCGTTGCAGGAAGCGGCGTTCGTGCAGCGCGTCGCCGCCGCCCGGCACCTGCTGCTGGGGGAACGCCACGACGTCGCCGCCGACCATGCCGCCGAACGCTGGCTGTTGCAGGCCCTGCACCAGCAGCGACCACAGGGTGCGCTGGTCCTGGAGATGATCGGCAGTGAACGCCAGCCCCGCCTGCAGCGCGTGCAGCGCTGGCTGGACAAGGGCAACCGTGCCGACGGGCAACACCTGCAGGAACTGCTGGGCTGGGACCCCCGTTGGCCGTGGTCGGCCTATGGCGGACTGGTGCAGGATGCCGCCGCTGCAGGCATCGCCCTGCACGGTGGCAACCTCTCGCGTGCGGAGGTCGACGCGCTGCTCGCTTCGTCGGCACCGGCGCGCTTCCCGGTGCCTGGCGCACGCCACCGCCTGTCGAACGTAGTGCTGGCCCAGCACGCCGACGCCGCACCGCTGCTGGAAGGCATGCTGGCCGTTCAGCAGGCCCGCGATTCGCGTATGGCGCAGGTACTGGCGGCCGCACAGACACCCGCGCTGCTGGTTGCCGGCCGCTGGCATGTGCTGCGCGGCACCGGCGTACCGGGCTATCTGCCCGCATCCGCGCCTGCGCTGGTGGTCGCTCTGGCATCGGCGGAAGAAGCCATCGACGCCAGCGACGCCGACCTGCTGTGGGTGATCGCAGATGAGTGAACGCAGGCAACACTGGCAGGCAATGGCGATCACCGTCGGGGTCCACCTGCTGCCGCTGCTGCTGCTCGTGCACTGGGTGGCAGCCCCGCCTACGCTGCCGCCGCCAGAGCAGGATGTGCGCATCAGCCTGCGCCTGCTTGCGCCGGCTGCACCGCCACAGCCTGTGGAGGAACGCCAGGCCGAACAGCCCAGCCAGGCGCAACAGGCGCGCGCCGCGCAGCCACGGAAATCGCCGCCGCCACCCGCGCCGACCCACGCGCGTGAAGGCGAACTGGCCGCCAGCGAGATCGCCGGCGCCGGCCGGCAACCCACGCAGGTCGCCCCACCTGCGGCCGCGGCCGATGCCCGTCCCGCACCGGCATCGATCACGGCCGCGCCGCCTGCTCCGGACGCCCCACCCGCGGACGTCCAGGCCGGCGCTGCCAGCGACCAGTGGGAAGCGCGGCTGATGGCACGACTGGAGCGATACCGCTACTACCCCTCCAGCGCTAGATCGCGGCGCCAGCAGGGCACCAGCTGGGTCCGCGCCAGCATCGACCGCGACGGACGCCTTCTGGCGCTGCGCCTGGAGCAGTCCAGCGGCCAGTCCCTGCTCGATGACGCGGCGCTGCAGACCTTCCGCCGCGCACAGCCGCTGCCACGCATTCCCGACGAAATGAAGGCACCGCAGGAACTGGTGGTGCCCGTGGAGTACTACCTGCGCTAGACGGTCCGCGCCTCCGCTACGATCTCGGCCAACCACTGCCAGATGCGGCAACCGGATCAACGCGACGGTGCACCGGGCCCCCTCCTTGGCAGTCCTCCGCACCGCGACGCGTGCGGAGGACCACGGAGTGGCTCAGGCCTTCAGCACTTCCACCTTGTACGAAACGGTCTCGCCGTCGTGCTCGATGATCAGTCCGTGCACGTCCGACTCGAAGCCCGGGAAGCGCGCATTCTGCTCGCGTGCGATGCGCAGCGACTCGATGATGGGCTCATCGCTGGCACCGAAGCGCTCGCCCGGCATGATGGTGGGAATGCCGGGCGGGTACGGCACCAGCATGGTCGCCGCGATGCGGCCACTGAGCTGTTCGATGTCCACCCGTTCGATTTCCCCCTTCACCAGATGGTTGTAGGCATCGGCCGGGGTCATCACCGGCGTCGGCAGGTCCACGTACATCTCGCGCATTACCCGGGCCACTGCGAACTCCTGGTTGAAGGCGTGCAGCGCATCGCAGAGGTCGCGCAGTCCCCAGCCGGCGTAGGCAACGGGATAGTCCGCCGCCAGCGTCGGCAGCGCCTGGCTCAGGGGGGCGTTGCGGTCATACAGCTCCTTGAACGCCATCAGCTCGGTGACCAGCGTGCTCCACTTGCCCTTGGTGATCCCCATCGAGAACAGGAACAGCACCGAGTAGAGGTTGGTCTTCTCCACAGTGATGCCACGACCCCACAGGAACTTGCTCAGCACCGCCGCTGGAATACCCAGCCGGCCCATTCCGCCATCCATCGACAGGCCGGGGGTCAGCAGGGTCACCTTGATGGGATCGATCAGTACATAGTCGTCCACCAGGTTCTCGAAACCATGCCAGTGCCCATCCGGCTGCAGGTACCACTCCTCCCGCTTGGCCACCATCGGCGCCGGCGTGTCGCCCTTGTCAAGGCTGCGCTCGACCTTGGTCGGCTGCCATACGCTGAACCACCAATCATCACGGCCGAGATCGTCGCGCACATGCAGCATGGCGCGCCGGAATGCGATCGCCTCGTCGTGCATCTCCTGCACCAGCGAGCGACCGGCCTCGCCCTCCATCATCTTCGACGCGACATCACAGGCAGCGATCACGCCGTAATGCGGGCTGGTGGAGGTGTGCATCATGAATGATTCGTTGAAACGCTCCGCATCCAGATTGCGCTGTGCCGAGTTGCGCACATGGATCATCGAGGCCTGCGAGAACGCGGCAAGCAGCTTATGGGTGGAGTGCGTGGTGAAGATGATCGCATCCTGCTCGCGCGGCTTGCCCTTGGCCATGCCGTAGTGGTTCTCGTAGAAGGGATGGAATGCGGCGTAGGCATACCAGGCCTCATCGAAGTGCAGAAAGTCCACCGCACTGCCGATCTCGTCGGCGATCTTCTCGGCGTTGTAGCACAGGCCATCGTAGGTGGAGTTGGTGACCACGGCGATACGCGGCTTGGAGCCCGCCGTGTATGCCTTGCTCGCCAGCGGGTTCGCGGCGATGCGCTGCTGGAGCGATTCCGGAGTGAACTGGTCCAGGCTGATCGGGCCGATGATGCCGTGCGCGTTGCGGCTGGGCGTGAAGTACACGGGTACCGCGCCCGTCATGATCAGCGCATGCAGGAGCGACTTGTGGCAGTTGCGGTCGACGAACACCACATCGCCCCGCGCCACCGTGCCGTGCCATACGATCTTGTTGGCCGTGGAGGTGCCATTGGTCACGAAGAACGTATGGTCGGCGCCGAAGTTGCGGGCCGCTTCGTTCTCGGCGTCCTTGATCGGCCCGGTGTGGTCCAGCAGCGATCCCAGCTCCGGCACCGAGATCGACAGATCACTGCGCAGCGTGTTCTCGCCATAGAACTGGTGGAATGCACGGCCAACCGGTGATTTGGTGAAGGCCACGCCACCGGCATGGCCGGGCGTATGCCAGGAATAGTTCGACTCGGCGGCGTGATGGATCAGCGCCTTGAAGAACGGCGGCAGCAGGTGCTGCATGTAGTCTTCAGCGGCCCGCATCACCTGCCGGGAGATGAAGTTCTTGGTGTCCTCGAACAGGAAGATGAAGCCGTGGATGTACTTGAGCAGCTTGCTCGGTACCTTCTCGATGGTACGGCGCTCGCCATACAGGAAGACCGGCAGATTCGCGCGGCGCGCACTCTGCTCGCGCAGGAACGCGGTCAGGCGCTGGAACTCGCCATCGACCTCCTCGCTGCCATCGATCGATATCAGCACGGCCGACGCCGCGACATAGGTGCGTGCTCCTGCACGGGCATCATCCAGGTTCAACCCGCACAGCACGCGCTGGTCGTTGCTGCGCAGCTCTTCCACCAGAGCGCGGATCAGGATGCCGCCGATGCGAGGTGAGTCGTAATCACCGTCGATGACTATGACCGGATAGTCCAATGACTTGAAATACACGTTGCTTCTCCTTGTCCGAATCAGGAATGCTGCGCGCCGGCAGAAATCGCCGCCGCCTCGCGGGCACGCTGCCGCTGCTGGCGGCGCTCCTCGCTGAAGAAGGGATAGAACACGGTGATGAACAGGACGAACAGGAAGGCGTACTGCACGATCGTTCCCGACGAGCCATAGATCGCCCACAGGCAGTACACGACGGTGAGGCTGGTCAAGGTCCAGAACGCGCCGGTATGCACCAGGGTGTGCGAGCGTTCGACCACGAAGTAGCAGGCCACGCAGGAATAGATGTAGGGCAGCAGGGTCAGCACCACCGCGGCCGAGGTGATCACATCGAACTGCGCGGATGCCGTTTCCGAGGTGGAAGTGACCAGCACGGCCAGCGTCATCAGCACCGCCACGATCAGCACGCCCTTGACCGGCACGTCATCCTTGTTGGTTTTGCTGAAGATGCTCGGGAACAGGCCATCATCCGATGCGGCCTTCGCGCTCTGTGCGGTCAGCAGGATCCAGCCACCGAGCGAGCCGGCCGCACCGATGAACGCGCACAGGCTGACCAGCGCACCGCCCCACCCCCCCACGGCCTTGGCCGCCGCCAAGGCGAACGGCGCGTCCGAAGTCTGCAGTTCACCGTTGGGGACCATGCCCATGATCACCGACGAACTGGCGATGTAGGCGATGGCCGCAAGGAACACGCCGGCCAGCGTAGCGCGCGCGACATTCTTCTCAGGGTTCTCGACCACGCCGGCGGTCACCGACGCTGACTCCACGCCGATGAACGCCCACAGCGTCAGTGCGGCTGCACTGGAGATCGCACCGAAGTTGGATTCACCGGAGACGTTGTAGGCCCCTTTGAAGATGTCGGCATCGAAGAAGAACCAGCCGAAGATGGCGATGCCCAGGATCGGCACCAGCGCGAAGCTGGTGGTGACGGTCTGCACGCGACTGACGAAGGCCGGACCGATCACATTGGCGAAACTCAGCGCCCACACCAGCACCAGGACCGCGATGCAGCGCACCAGCGGCTCGGACAGGATCGGGAAGAAGTAGCTGAAGTAACCCACCGCCGCGATCGGGATGGCGACATTGCCGATCCAGTTGGCGAACCAGTAGATGGTATTGGTCTGGAAGCCCATGTAGGGGCCGAACCAGTCGCGCGCATAGGCATAGGGGCCGCCGGCCTTCGGGGCCAGCTTGCCCAGTTTGGCGAACACGAACGCCAACAGCAGCGCACCCGCCGTGGTGATCAGCCAGCCCCAGATCGAGGCGGTACCGATCTTGGCCAGGCTGGAGGGCAACAGGAATACGCCTGAGCCCATCATGTTGCCCGCGACGAGGAAGGTGGCTCCCACCACACCGATCTTCTTTGCTTCTGCCATGACAATCTCCTGTACCGGCATCAGCCCGGTTGCGCCGGGCATGGGGGTTGGCTGCGCTGGCGTGCTGCCGCTGGCGCCTATTTGATGAAGTTGTACTGCAGGCTGCCCTGCACTCTTACTGTGTCGCCGCGTGCACCGTCCTGCTGCTGCAGGCGGCCGTAAAGCAGCTCCATGCCCATCGTCCACGAGGGCGCGGGGCTCCAGATCAGGTTGAAGACGCCGTAACGGCTTTGCCGGAACGCGTCACTGGCAAGAGCGGTGTTCCGCTCCAGCGTGAGCTGTCCGAAAATCAGATTCGAGCGCCACAGATCGGACCAGTAATGGGTGTAACCGACGAAGCCGCCGTGCAGATCCAGTGCCTCCAGGCGACCGTCCGCATCCACCACGGCATCCAGGCCGGAGCCGGTCAGATCAGCGGTGTAGCGGCTCAGGCCGCGGCCGCCCAGCACGCCGAACAGCAGCAGGTCGCGCGCGCCCACGGAAGCAGAACCACTGAGCTGCAGGCCGCCGGCGATGCGCCGGTCGCGCTGGTCCTGGCCGTCATAGGCCAGACTGCGGGCCACCGCACCCATCTGCAGGTGGCCCCAATCGCGCTCCATGCGCGCGGTTACCGTGACATCCGGCAGCCGGTTCACCGCCGCCAGCGTCTCGCTGGCCCCGGCCAGTTCCGTCTCCGGGTCTTCGGCGGCGATCGTCAGCGTGCTTCCCTTGCCCAGCGCGAAACTGTGGTGGATGCCGGCCACCAGCAGGTAGCCAGCACCTCCCGGGCCTGCGAAATCCAGCGTATCGGGCAGGCTGTCGGCATCCATGAAGCTGGAGTAGCCATAGCCGGCATAGGTATTGCCAAGCTGCCCATAGGCGTGGCGCAGGCGGAACTGGTATCCGTCGCTGCTGCCGAAGAAATCATTCTCCAGATAGAAGCGCAGGTTGCCGTGCGTGGTCGGCCGGCGCGCCTCGAAGCTGAACCGCGTCTGCTTGGCGTGGATGTTGAAGTTGGAAACATCGCGATGGCTGTCCCCTACCGGCATCGATGAAGGGATGAACTGGTCCTCGTCCCCCGCCCGGC
The DNA here is from genome assembly GCF_039674705.1 of Stenotrophomonas sp. TWI169. Lineage (NCBI taxonomy): Bacteria > Pseudomonadati > Pseudomonadota > Gammaproteobacteria > Lysobacterales > Lysobacteraceae > Stenotrophomonas > Stenotrophomonas sp. TWI169. Next base: position 23,165 of record NZ_JBDJOB010000030.1, read on the forward strand.
GCGAGTCGGCGATGGCATCGAGCTTGGCATAGCCGCCGATGCGGATGACCGTGTCGGTTCCGGGGATGGCGAAGAAGCCTTTCAGATCAGCGTCGGTGGGGCTGGCAGCGTTGTCTGGACGCGAGGCGGCCGTCGACGGGTCCGCCACTGATTCGCGCGCCGGCAGCACCGGTTGCGCCACGCCGGGCACGCGGGTGGGCTGCAATGTGGCGGCCGTCGTCGCCGGAGCTGGGGACACGGGCGTAGCCGTAGCAGCAGGCGCGACGCCCGCATCATGCCGCTCGAGCTGGTCCAGGCGTTGCTGCATGCCTTCCAGGGCCTGTCGCATCGCCGCAATCTCACGGCGCAGCGCCTGCGCGTCGTCGTCGGCAACCGCCTGCGCCTGCAGCGGCGCAGCGGCCAGCGCGGCCAGGCAGGCAAGAGTCAGTACTGCCATGCGCATTGCATCCCCCGTGCACGAACACTCGCCACGCGATGCCGGACCGCACGCGTGCGCCGTCCTGGCTTCGCTCCGCCGTTGCTGGAAATACGGATACTGCGATTAAGACAGACGGTCGCCGGCAGGTTCGCACCGCCGATGAGGCAGCGACCGGAGCAGTCTGGGTAGCAAGCGCAGAGTGAGAGTGTCGTGAATTGCGATGCAGGCATGCTCTGGGTAGAGCCCTGCGTGTGCAGCAGTGCAGAAGCGATATCGCTGTATTTCATGCGTCACAGGCTAGTGCGCACGTCGTTTTTGGCCTTGATTGGAATCAAGGCACGATGCTTGATCTCAGTCACGATTCAGACGTGACGGCGAACAAGCACTGCGCAGCCGTTCACGTCGTCGTGGCCATGCAAACGCAGCAGGCCCGCACGTTTCCGTACGGGCCTGTCGATGACACCCTGCATGCAGGATCGCTTTTCAGCGTGGACCCAGCACCGTCTGCAGATCGGCACCCTGTGGAAGACCGGAGCGACGCTGCACCTGGCCCTGCGCATCCTGGAACAGGATCCCCGGCGTACCCTGGAAGCCCATCTCGATCATCAGGACCTGGTTGGCATCCAGCTTCCCCGCGATCTCGCGGCTGATGTTCGGCAGCGGCTTGATGCCACCGCGGTCGAACTGGCGCTCGTTCTCCAGCAGCGCCGCGCTGGGGTCGCGTGCGGCCAGAATCGCGGCCGCCTTGGCCGGGCTGTCCTCGCGGATCACACCGACCATCACATGACGCAGCTGCACCTTGCCGGCATCCACCCATGGGCGTGCCGCCTCCCAGAACTTGTGGCAGTACGGGCAGTTGGCATCACTGAATGTGTAGACCACGCGCGGTGCGTCGGCCTTGCCATCCCGCACCCATGCACTGGCGTCCAGCTTGCTCCACATCTTGGCCGACATCGGCGCGGCCACCAGCTTTTCCACTGCATCAGCGGCGACATCGTTACCCTCGGCATCGAACAGACTGCCTACCACCACGTGCTTGCCGTCCGCGGTCACGTAAGCGGCGGCAGGCTGCTGGCCACCGACCACGCCGGCAAAGCCGCGCAGCCCACCCGGTGCGTCGAACTCGGCGACGACCTCGAAACCATGCTTCTCGATGCCCTTCAGGACCGCCGGGCGATCCCCCTTGGCAGCGGAGGCCGGCGCACCGGTTGCCGGCGCAGCTCCTGCCTTGCCCGGTGGCGTCTGCGCCTGGCTGCAGGCGGCCAAGGCCAGCAGGGCCGGCAGCAACAGCACCGCAGGAACGGTGCGCAGGGAAATCAACGACATGGGAACTCCATAGTGGGATGCCAGCGCAGGCTACCGCAGCCGGCGCAGTTTGTGTTCAAGCCCTGCCATGGTCAGTTCACCCAGATGCAGCTCCTGCAGGCGTCCGTCAGCATCGAAGAACAGGGTAGAAGGATACGCCTGCACCCCGAGCGCCGCAGATGCGGCAGCATCGTCATCCAGCAGCACGTTGCGCAGCTGCAGGCGTTCGCCGGCAATGAAACCCTGGACCTCGTCCAGACTTTCTCCCTGATTGAGGAACACGAACCGCACATCGTCATGTGCGTCCTGCGCGGCTGCCAGCACGGGCATTTCACGTCGGCACGGACCACACCAAGTTGCCCATAGATTCACGACCACGGGTTTCCCGCGGAACTGCTGCAGATCGATGACACGGCCCTGCAGGTCCATCACCTCCAGCCTGGGCAGCGGCATATGCCGCGCCTGCCACCCGGACACGCCGTGAGTGGCTGCGCCCCACAGCAGCGTACCTGCCAGCGCTGCTGCCAGTACCGGCCGGCGCAGCGCGGGATGTCCACGCAGCCGCCACAATCCCCACGCCAACCCAGCCATCAGCACGACGACCAGGTGGTATCCGCCATCGGTGATCTGCAGAACGCTCCATGGCGAGTCGCGATACAGCGCCGCATTGACGGCGACGAAGCTGATGCGGCCACACAGCAGCCCCACCAGCAGCATATCCAGCACCATGCCGGCCGCCGAAGGCTGCGGTCCCTGCGCACGGCGACCGGGCCAGAGCCGGGCGATCGTCATCGCAATCAGTACACAGATCAGAATCAGAACGACCGGCATCGGCACCGGCCCAACGCTGGACATCATTCCACCCACTCAACGATCGACTGACCGCATGGTCGAAGCGTCGCGCCTGCGATGCAAGCGCGACGACCGACCGTCAATCGTCAAGCCGCGCTGCGCCCCATCTGAATGCCCGGCGTCGGCGCCGGCGCCAATCCGCGCAGGCTCCCTGCCACGGAGGGCAGCAGCGGGCGTTCGCGGCGCTTGTTGCTGACGTGACGTCGATAGTTCGCCGGCGTCATGCCGACGATGCGCAGGAACAGACGCCGGAACGCACTCTGATCGGCATAGCCGACCCCCCAGGCCACCTCATCGATACCCGCCCCCTGCTGCAGCAATGTCTGCGCCTTGGCCACCCGCAGTCGCTGGCAGTATTCGATCGGACGCAGCCCGGTCGCTCTGAGGAAGCGGCGCTGCAGAGTGCGCGGCTCCAGCCCGGCCACTTCGCAGATCGAAGCAAGCGTGGCGCCGCGCGCCGCCGTGGTGTGCAGCCAGCGCTGGGCCTTCAGCACGTCGCGGTCCCCATGGGCGAAGTTGGCGCTGAAGCGCTCCAGATCCTGCTGGATCGGTTCCGGAACGGTGATCGCGAGCTGCGTGGCCACCGCGCTGGCCACGCCCTGACCGAACAGCCGGTGCAGCAGTCGCAGGCCGAGAAAGCGCCATGCCTGCACACCTGCGACGGTCAGCAGATCACCATCGTCCACCAGTGCGCGTTCGCTGGGTACCCAGCTGACAGCCTGCGCCACCAGTCCGGGATGGCGGCTGAGATCCGGACCCGACACGGTCCGGCCCGCCAGCAGGCCGGCCCGGGCCAATACGCTCACCCCATCCGCCGCGGCCGCCAGCAGACTGCCGCCGTCGTAGTGCGCACGGAGCCAGTCGAGCAGGATTTCATCGGTACGAAGAGAGGCCGTCGAACTGACCTGGCCCGGAACCGCGATCACCGCGGGAATGGCCGCGTCCAGCATGTCCGCGCCCGCGATGCGATGTACCCCGCTGCGGCTGGCCGGCACGATCCAGCGGGTCACCAGCACCCGCTTGAACGGGCGCCGCTGCTGCTGCGCCACGCGGTTGGCCACATGTGCCATTTCAGCCAGTACCGATGCTGCCGACGGGTCGCCACCGGGGTACTCGACCACCCCCACTTCAACGAACCCCTCGCTCCTGATTCCCTCCACGGTGCACCTCCTCGGTTCTGGCCAGCGAATGACCGGTTCAGGTGCAGGGTAGAAAGTGCTCCATCGGCGAGGCTATGAAGAAAGTTGCAAAGTGCACTGGATGCGTATCTCACACATCGCATTGACCCTGGACCAGACTCAAGGGTTCAGAATGGCGACCGGAAACCCGAGGAATTCCGCCATGAACATTGGTCAGCTGGCGCGCCGGGCCGGCGTCCCGATCGATACGGTCCGCTACTACGAGCGCCAGCAGCTGTTGCCCACCGCGGCACGTTCGGCCGGTGGCTACCGCATCTTCGGCGAGCAGGACCTGCGTCGCCTGCGTTTCATCCGCCGTGCGAAGGCGCTGGGTTTCAGCCTGGAGGAGATCGCTGAACTGCTCGCACTGAGCGACCAGCACCAGCACGACATGGGCAGCGTGCGTGACACCGCACGGACGCGCCTGCGCGACATCGAGCAGCGCATGAACGAACTGCAGCGCATGCATGCTGCACTGTCGCAACTGGTCGAGGCCTGCCCTGGCCACGGTGCGCTGGTGCACTGCCCGATCCTGGCGGCGCTGACCGAAGACGGCGAGTGACCAGGCACCCGGCGGAACGATGGCGCACCCGGCCGCGGACGTGAAGAAAAGTGCAACAAATGCTTGCCAACCCCAGGGGGCATCGCTATTATTTCGCTCCTCAGCGACGTGGGGCCATAGCTCAGCTGGGAGAGCGCCTGCATGGCATGCAGGAGGTCAGCGGTTCGATCCCGCTTGGCTCCACCAATCTTTCGGCATTAGGCCGTCGAAAGGTCGCTAAAGAACATTGATGAGAATTGCGTCCCCATCGTCTAGAGGCCTAGGACATCACCCTTTCACGGTGGCGACCGGGGTTCGAATCCCCGTGGGGACGCCACTCATCACGAACAACGAGGACCCGGCCGATAACCGGGTCTTTTTTGTTCACCGCCAACCGGCATTCAGGTTGTGGCGTTACGGTGGTCTCCCGGATCGTATGCGGGGCGCCGGAACGAAAAAAGCTCAAAAGGCTTCCACAAACGTGAACACGCAGGTATGATAGGCGGCTCGGTAACACGGGGCCATAGCTCAGCTGGGAGAGCGCCTGCATGGCATGCAGGAGGTCAGCGGTTCGATCCCGCTTGGCTCCACCACTTTCGACATTAGGCCGTCGAAAGTTCTACAACTTGAAGTTTTTCGTGCGTCCCCATCGTCTAGAGGCCTAGGACATCACCCTTTCACGGTGGCGACCGGGGTTCGAATCCCCGTGGGGACGCCAGTTTCAAAAGGACCCTGCTCCCGGCAGGCATCCTGGTTTCATGGGGCCATAGCTCAGCTGGGAGAGCGCCTGCATGGCATGCAGGAGGTCAGCGGTTCGATCCCGCTTGGCTCCACCACTTTCGACATCAGGCCGTCGAAGGTTCTACAACTTGAAGTTTTCGTGCGTCCCCATCGTCTAGAGGCCTAGGACATCACCCTTTCACGGTGGCGACCGGGGTTCGAATCCCCGTGGGGACGCCAATTTCTGAAAACCCCGGCTTCGGCCGGGGTTTTTCTTTTCAGAAGCGTCGATACATTCCGATCGAGGCTGGCGCCGTCGGCGCGAATCCGTACTGCGCATACAACCGATGTGCCTCGCCATCGGCGAGCAGGCTCACATAGGCCGAAGGCGGAAGGTTGGCCTGCATCCATTCGTCCAGACGCCGCATCACCTCCTTGCCCAGTCCCTGCCCCTGCAACGGCGGCAGCACGGCGATATCGCAGACCTGCAGGTGGCAGCCGCCATCGCCGACGATCCGGCCCATCGCCACCAGCTCACTGCCCTGATAGGCGCAGACACCGAACAGGGTATTGGGCAGCGCACGTGCAGCCGCTTCGGCGGTCTTGGCGCTGAGCCCGGCCAGCGCCCGGAGCTGGCAATAGGCCTCGACCGTGGGCACGCCTTCACGGAAATGGCAATGGGCAGGATCGTTCATGCGGAATCTCCCTGAGTGTCAGGCTATCCTGCCGCATCCGCGTCGCAGCCGCCGCGACCCACCCCGGCAGATATCGCATGTGCTACTCCGCTTTGATCCGGGCCGACTACGCCAAGCTGGTGCGCGAGTTCGGTGCCGTGCTGTCGCTGGAGGAGTTCGCCGCGCTGTACGCGTACGACCCCGGCAAAAAGCAGCCCAGGACGCCCAAGGCCATGGATGACGGCTTCGCTGGCGCGCGCACGGAGCTCGGCCGCGACATCGTGGCCCGGATCCAGCGGTGGCATGCACAGGAGCAGGCCACGCTGGAAGCCGAGCTGGCCCAGCAGCGCGAACGCCGCGACATCGCAATCGCAGCCCTGGCCACCCGTCCCACACTGAAGGCGCGCAACGAGCTGCGCATCGCCGGCAACCGCATCGATCGCGCGCAGACCCGGCTCGACGACCTGCATCGCGTGCAGCTGCTGCCTCGCGACAACCGCATTTTCCCCGGCACCTACGCGCCGGTGATGGTGAGCGAGAACGGGCAACGGGTGATCAAGCCGATGCGCTACCGGTGCCGTCTGCCGGATGCGCCCGCGCGCAACGACGTGCTCTATCCGGGCAGTTACAACGCCCGCCGTGACAGCCTGGAAGGCTACTGGCGCGGCGCTTTCGGGCAGCGTCATGGCGTGGTCGTCATCCAGGCCTTCTACGAGCATGTGTCCCGGCACGCGGTTGGCGGACGCGCACCGGCCCCTGATGACAGGACGGGAGATGTGGTCCTTGAGTTCCGCCCCGACCCGCCCCGCGACCTGCTGGTAGCCTGCCTCTGGTCCGAGTGGGACGGCCCCGAAGGACGCCTCCTCTCATTTGCGACCATCACCGATACGCCGCCGGCCGATATCTCCGCCGCCGGCCATGATCGCGGCATCGTGCCGATCCGGCCCGAGCACCTCGATGCATGGCTCAATCCGGAACCTGGCGATCTGGCCAGCCAATACCGCATCCTCGACGATCGCGAGGAGATCCGTTACGTCTTTGAGGAGTCCGCCTGAGCACGCACTGCGGCCGGATCGTCCGGGCACCGCGCCTGGATCAGGCGCGGGCGCTGGAATGCCCGACCGCGCGGGCCAGCGCCTGCGACAGCTCCGCCGACAGGTAGGGCTTGACCAGCAGCACACCCGACTGCATGGCCTGTGGCAGCTGCTCCGCCGACATGCCGGTCGCGAGCACGAAGGGCACGCCGCGGGCGGCCAGCGCCGCCGCGACCGGCTCACTGGTTTCCTGGTGGGCCAGGCGATAGTCCAGCAGCGCCACGTCCGGCGTGGTTTCTTCCAGCAGCCTCAGTGCTTCGCCGACGCTCGCAGCCAGCCCCACCACCTGTGCACCGGCCTGCACCAGTTGCATCTGCAGCAGGGCCGCGCTCATCTCGTCGTTCTCGACCACCAGTACCCGCAGGTCCTGCAACGCCGCCATCGATTCCCGCTCCTGTGCATATCACGCCGGCGCAGTATAGCGATCACGGGGGCAATGCCGGCAGATTCGGCCGCAATCGTCCCGCGCCGGGCAGCCTCTATGAAAGTGCGCTCGACCTCGGGTAAAATCACCCGCTGCCTGCCGGTGTGGCGGAATGGTATACGCAGCTGACTCAAAATCAGCCGGGGGCAACCCCATGAAGGTTCGAGTCCTTTCACCGGCACCATGCATCAAAGGCCAGGTCCACGACCTGGCCTTCTGCATTTCCGGCCCGTCACCTGCGTCGCCCCTCCCGCGCGGCGACCGCCCAGCGCCGCCACCGTGCGCGCCGCAGCTGACAACGTTGCCAGCAGGCCAACGCTGCGGAATTCTTGCAAGGCGCACGCGCATCTGCCTATCGTGACTGGCCGTACCTGGGGGCGGGGGAATGCATGACGTTGCCGGCTGCACTGTTTTTTCTGGTCACGCATGCATTCGTCGTCGGCCTGGCAGGCCCTGGAGATCCGGTGGGTTCGTTCCTGATGTCGAGCGCCGCGCCGCTGCTGGCGGCCATGGCATGCGTGCGCCGTGCGCGTGACAGCCACGCCGCCTGCAAATGGAGGACCTTCGCTTTCGCCGTCAGCCTGTTTCCGGTCGCACTGCTGCCACTGCTGTTTCCAGGCATCACCGATGCCTGGCCGGCGCAGGTCGCACTGACATCGTTGATCCTCTACGTGTTCTATCGCATCCCGCTGACCTACGTGGCCGCCAGCGCCGACAGCCGGAACCGCCATGTCCGCAGCGTCGACCTGTCGATCATCGGTCTGCTCTGGCTGCTGTACTACACGCACGCGCAATCGACTGCGCAGCTGGATACCGCGCTGTGGACGCATGGCCTGAACCCCATCAGCACCACGCAGAACAGCCTGCTGTTCAGCTTCGCGCTGATCCGCTACCTGGCCGAGGACAACGCAGATCGCCGCGACTTCTTCCGCACCCTCACCCTGTTCCTGCTCGGCTACTTCCTGATCGAGCAGTACGTCAGCCGGTATCGGCCGCAGACCCCGGACGGCGGATGGGCAGATCTGCTCATCAGCGGCCTGTTCCTGCTGCTGGCGGTGATCGCCGGCAGTCCGCGGCGCAGGACCGCGCCGCCTGTCCCGCGCAACCTGCGGCGTTTCGTCGAGGCCAGCGTGCCGTTGATGCTGCCGCTTCTGCTGATGCTGGTCGCATTGCTGATGGCGCGCACGAACCAGACGATGGCAACGGTGGGCTTCATCGGCGCCATGCTGGGCTATGCACTGCGCAGCGTGCTGAGCCAGGTGGACATCCAGCGCCAGCGCGACGAGCTGGCAGCGCTGGCCCGGCGTGACCCGCTGACCGGGCTGGGCAACCGCCGCAGTTTCGATGAATCGCTGCCGGGCGCCCAACGGCGCGCGCGGCGCCAGGGCCTGGGCCTGGCGGTGCTGATGATCGACATCGACCACTTCAAGCGCCTCAACGATACCTACGGACACCCGGAGGGCGATCGCCGCCTGCAGGCGGTGGCCGCGATCATCGATGGCTGCCTGCAGCGCGGTGACGACCTGCTCGCCCGCTACGGCGGCGAGGAATTCATCGCTGCGTTGCCTTCCTCCGACGTGGCCCATGCGATGGCCATGGGCGAGCGCATCCGCGTGGCGGTCGAAGACGCCGCGCTGCCGTCCGGCCCGTCCAGCGTAACCGTCAGCATCGGCGTGGCATGGTTGGCTGCCGATGCTCGGCAGGAACCGGACAGCGTGGTCGAACGTGCGGACCAGGCCCTGTACCGGGCCAAGCGCGCGGGCCGCAACTGCGTCCGCGGCGAGGCTTTGCCGGAACGTACAGCGGCCCCTGCCCTCCGCGCCTAGACCACGCGCAGGGTCGGCACGCCATGCTGCAGGGCAGCGCCGCCCGCCGCCCCCTGCACACGGAATCCGGCGACGGTCTGCAGCAGGTGGGCCGACTGTTCTTCCATGCTGCGCGCCGCGGCGGACGCTTCCTCGACCAGCGCCGCGTTCTGCTGGGTTCCCTGGTCGATCAGGTCCACCGCGTGGTTCATCTGCTGGATGTCATCGCTCTGCTGCTGCGAGGCGCTGCTGATCTCGGTGACCAGGTCACTGACCCTGCGCACGTTGAGTACGATCTCGTCCATCGTGCGGCCAGCACTTTCCACCTGCGCCGTGCCCGCACCGACATTGGCCACCGATGTGTCGATCAGCTGCTTGATCTCCTTGGCGGCGCTGGCCGAGCGCTGCGAAAGTTCGCGGATCTCGGTGGCGACGACCGCGAACCCACGGCCGTGCTCGCCGGCACGGGCCGCCTCCACGGCAGCGTTCAGCGCCAGGATGTTGGTCTGGAATGCGATGCCGTCAATCACCCCGATGATGTCGACGATGCGACGCGAGGAGGCGTTGATCAAGGCCATCGTCGCCACCACCTCGTGCACCACGCTGCCGCCACGCGCAGCCACCTCCGCTGCGCCGCCGGCCAGCTGGCTTGCCTGGCGCGCATTGGCCGCCGTGCGCTGCACCGTATCGGCCAGGCCCTTCATGGACACGGCGGTTTCTTCCAGCGAGGCCGCCTGCTGTTCGGTGCGCTGCGACAGGTCGCTGTTGCCCTGCGCGATTTCGGTCGCGCCGACCGCGATGGTATCGGCAGCGAACTTGATCTGGCCGATGATGCCCGCCATGGCTTCGACCAGCGCGTTGACGCCATCGCACAGCTCGGCGATGGGGCCACTCTTGTCGGCAATGGCGACGGTTCGGGTCAGGTCGCCCTGCTTGGCCGCCGCCACGACCTCCCGGGTCTGCGCCACCGCACGCTGCATGGCCTGGTTCTCATGCACCTGCGCGGTGATGTCGGTAGCGTATTTGACGACCTTGAAGGGCCTGCCGTTGCCATCCAGGATGGGGTTGTAGGAGGCCTGGATCCAGATCTCGCGGCCGCCCTTGCCGAGCCGCCGGTACTGCCCGGCGTCGTACTCGCCGCGCCCGAGCTTTTCCCAGAACCGGCGGTACTCGAGGCTGCCGCGAAGCTCGGGCTCCACGAACAGCGCATGGTGTTGGCCGCGCACCTCTTCCAGGCTGTAGCCGGTGGCGGCGAGGAAGTTGGCGTTCGCCGAGAGAATGTGCCCGTCCAGGCTGAACTCGATCACCGCCTGCGACTTGTCGATGGCGGCAAGCTGCCCCGCCGAGTCCGCGGCCTGCAGCTTCTGCGCGGTGATGTCGGTCGCGAACTTGACGACCTTGAAGGGCCGGCCCTGCGGGTCCAGCACCGGGTTGTAGGACGCCTGGATCCAGATTTCGCGCCCGCCCTTGCCCAGCCGTCGGTACTGTCCGGCGTCGAACTCGCCACGTCCCAGCCGGGCCCAGAAGTCCCGATACTCGGCGCTGGACGCCTGATCGGGATCGACGAACAGCGAATGATGCCTGCCCTGGATTTCGTCCAGACGATAACCCACCGCCTGCAGGAAGTTGTCGTTGGCCTGCAGGATGGTGCCATCCAGATCGAATTCGATCACCGCCTGCACGCGATGCAGTGCGGCCACCTGGGCGGCCAGCTCGGCATGACCGCGATCGCTGTCGACCCTGCCGGGCCGAGGCTGTCCCGCCAGCGCCCCCAGCAGGGAACGCCACGGCGACCAACGGGTGTGCAGCTCGGCTGGCGCCTGTGCGCCTGCCGTAAGGCCTGGAATGAGCATTGTCTGATCCTCGGTGTCCGGTAAGCGGTTGCGATCCGCCAGGCGGGATGCCCGACGGCGACATCAATTGCTTGGACTACAGGTGCCGGCAGGCACCTCTCGAGCAACGGGCAAGAACATCTGGGGGCGGGTGCGATCGACATCCGGGAGCGGCGGAACACACTGCGCGGGCCGCCCGACAGGGCAGCCTGGGGTCCTGCAGCGGGTGACGGGAGCGGGATCCAGTGAGGTTATCGGCACCTCCGTTCCGGGCTTTAGGCCCCTCCGCAGCGGGCCCTGTCCAGCCCCCTCCCCCCTGCAGCGCCTGACGGCGCCCTCGATGCAGCCTGCAACGAAAAGGTTGCCATGACCATCGGGGCTGTCGGCAAGGGGGTGGACAGGCAAGGATGCGCCCACCACGGACCGTCCATCGACACGGAGATCGCATGTTTTCACGCCTGGCTGCTCTTTTCGCCCTCGGCCTGTGCAGCAGCGGCGCGCTGGCCGCCGATGCAGGCTATCGGCCGAGTTTCAACCCCGCACAGCTCAAGGGCCCGCCCGCCGGCCGCGTCAACGAAGTGCTGGTGCTGGGCTCACCGCACCTGTCCGGCCTGCCCCCGACCTTCCAGCCGGCAATGCTGGAGCCGCTGCTGCAGCGCCTGCAGGCATGGCGGCCGACGGCGATCGCGGTGGAGAACCTGTCCGGACTGCAATGCGATTTCATGCGCCGCAATCCCGCCCGCTATGCCGAGAGCGTGGGAAGTTACTGCGTCGATCCTGCACCTGCCCAGGCCGCCACCGGTCTGGATGTTCCAGCGGCAAATGCCGAAGTCGATCGCGTGCTGGCGGCATGGCCCGCCACACCGACGCACGCACAGCGTCGCCGGCTGGCCGCACTGTTCCTGGCCGCAGGTGAGAACGGCTCTGCGCTGGTGCAGTGGCTGCGCCTGCCGCCGCAGGAGCGTCGCGCCGCAGACAGCCTGTCACCGCAACTGGTGCAGTTCCTCGACAAACGCGCCGTGCGACGCAACGAAGTCAGCCTGATCGCGGCCGAGCTTGCCGCACGCCTGGGCCTGGAACGCCTGTGGGCAGTCGATGACCACACCGCTGATTCGCCCACCCCTGCGGCACTGGAGAAGGCGGCTGGCGAAGCCATCATGAACGCCTGGAACAATCCCGCCAGCAAGGCACGACGGGCCGCCGATACGGCCCTGCACGCCGAACTCGGCAGCACGGATGGCCTGCTGGCGCTCTATCGGAACTACAACGCGCCCGACACCATCGCCCAGGTCTACAACAGCGATTTCGGCGCGGCCCTGGTCGAACCATCGCCAGAAGGCTTCGGCCGCAACTACGTCGGCTACTGGGAAACCCGCAACCTGCGCATGGTCGCCAATATGCGCGAGGTGCTGGGCCAGCACCCGGGCACCCGCATGCTGACCCTCGTCGGCGCCTCGCACAAGGGCTACTACGAGGCCTACCTCAACCAGATGCACGACGTGCGGCTGGTTGATGCCAACAGCGTGCTGGACTGAGCGCCAGGGCTAGCAGGGGGCCGGCGCATCGCCGCGCCGCGACCGCCACAGCAGCACGCAGGCGACCACGATCGCACCCAGGGTCAGTATCAGCAGCACCACCACGCCGCCCTGTAGGGTGGGCAGCAGCGCCTGCGCCCGGGCATCGCCGTGCAGTTGCTCCAAACGCAGGCAGGCGGCTACCGCCAGCCACCAGCCGACCATCGCCGGCGCGAAGGCACGCAGGGCATCCGGGGTCCAGAAACGCATGTCGTTCTCCAACGGGGTGGGTGTGCGCGCAGTATTCGCGGCCGCCCTCTCACAGACTGAGATCAGCCGCCACCGGCGTCGCTGTCCACGCCCTCAGCCGGCCATTCGCCGGCTTCCCCCTGCACCTGCACGTTGTTGCGTCCCATTGCCTTGGCCCTGTAGCACTGCGCATCGGCCGCAGCCACGGCCTGGTCCACCCCCATGCCGCCCAGCAGCGGCGCGATGCCGATGCTGGCGCCCACCCGCAGGCGGTGCTGGTCCCAGGGAATGGAGAGGCTGGCCAGGGTCTGCAGCAGTTCGCCGCCGATCCGCGCCGCGCGGCGCGGCGTGCAGCCGGACAGGATCACCGCGAACTCGTCCCCGCCCAGCCGGGCCACCACGTCCGAATCGCGCACGCCGTGGCGCAGCACGCTGGCCACCGCCCACAGCACCGCATCGCCGGCCAGGTGGCCCCAGGTGTCGTTGACCGGCTTGAAGCGGTCCAGGTCGATGTACATCAGCGATGCCGCCTGGCCTGTCCGCTCGACCCGGGTGATGGCCTGCTGCAGATGGACTTCGAACCCCCGCCGGTTGCTCAGTTCGGTCAGCGGATCGATCTCCGCCAGCTGGCGCGCTTCGCGCTGCCGTGCACGCTGCTGGGTATCATCGCGCAGCACCCACACCGCACCGCGCACATGGCCCTCATCGTCGCGCAGCCAGGCGCGGGTCAGGTCCACCGGCACCGTCGCCGTGCCCAGCCGCAGCAGCAGGTCGGCATGCAGGTCGACCGCGTTGCTTTCCGGGTCCAGCAGTACGGCCACGTCCAGCATCGAGCCGGGGGCGTACTCGGTGGTCAGTTGCAGCACGTCCTGCACCCTGTAGCCGGCCAGCGCCTGTGCGCCGTCGCCGGCCAGCATGCGCACGGCAGCGGCATTGGCATATTCGATGCGGCCCTCCAGGCTGACGCTCAGCACCAGGTCGGCGACGGCGTCGAGGGTGATGCGGCTGCGCTGCTCGCTTTCAAACAGGCGCTGTTCACTGCTGCGTTGTGCGCTGATGTCCTGGATCTGCGAGACGAAATGCACCGGCTCACCGCGTTCGTTGCGCACCAGCGATACCGACAGCCGCGTCCAGATCACCCTGCCGTTGCGATCGAGAAAGCGCTTCTCCAGGTGGTAATGGCTGCACCGGCCTGCCAGCAGGTCCTGCACCAGGGCCAGATCGGCCTGCAGATCGTCCGGATGGGTCAGCCGCTGGAAATCGACCTGCAGCAGCTCCTCGCGCGCATAGCCCAGGATGCGGCACAGCGCGTCATTGACATCCAGCCAGCGCCCTTCCAGCGAAACCAGCGCCATGCCGAGCGCAGCCGAGGTGAAGGCGCCTGCGAACTTCTCCGCCGCCATGCGTGCTTCCGCACGTGCCTGCAGGATCTCGGTGATATCGATGGCCATGCCGACATAGCCGATGCGCGTGCCATCGGCGCCGTCCATGCGGCTGATCGAAAGCCGCACCTGGCGTTGCCGGCCATCCTTGCGCAGCAGCGTCCATCGCCGCGAATAGGTCTGCCCTTCGGCATGCGCACTGAGGGCCTCGAACACATCCGGCAGGTGACCCTGCGGGCCGGCCAGCGGTTGCAGCCAGGCCTTCAGCTCATCCGGCTCATGGAAGGCATCCAGCCGCCGCAGGCCGACCACCTCGGCGGCGCTGTAACCCAGCAGGCGCTGCGCCCCCGTGTTGAACAGGGTGATGGTGCCATCGGTATCGGTCGCGATCACCGCGACGTCGTCGGAGGCGTCCACCACCGACTGCAGGCGCTGGCGGCTCTCGGCCGCGTCCTGTCGTGCCTGCTGCAGCTCGGTGACGTCGGCGTGGGCACCCGCCATCCACAGCGGCCGCCCCTGACCGTCCCATTCGAACACGCGACCGCGGTCATGGACCCAGATCCACTGGCCGTTCTTGTGGCGCATACGCACCAGGCAGGCGTAGTTGTCGCTGCGCCCGTCGAAATGCTCCTGCAGCGCGGCGTCCGACAGCGCGATGTCGTCCGGATGCACCAGTGCCGCGAAGGTCTTCTGGCAGATCGGCTCCAGCTCTTCCAGCCGGTAGCCGACGATTTCGGCCCAGCGCGCGTTGACCCGCATTTCGCCGGTCTGCACGTTCCACTCCCAGGTGCCGGCAGCGGTGCCTTCGATGATCATCGCAAGCCGCCGACGCTCTTCGGCCAGCGCATGCAGACGGCGTTCGAGCAGATCGTTGCTGTTGTTGCCCTGACCCGCCATCAAGCCCTTCTCCGTCCCGCGCAGGCGTGCACGGGCCGCAGCAATCCGCTGCAGCTGTCACGGAATCGGACGGGGCGTGCTGGCGTCATGGTCCTCCCCAGCGACAGCGGGTCGGCCACACGCCTCCCCAGATGCGCAAGTGTGCGCAATCACGGGGAAAATCGACAAGTCCCCCGCCCCGGTTCAACCGTGACGGGGGACACGCTCCTCAACTGCGCTTGGCGCGGGCGAAGGCTTCAGCCAGTGCGTTGTTGGCCGGGGCTGCCGAGGGGGCGGGCCGACCGCCGTTGCCCTGGCCCCGCCCCGGGCTCCGGCCCGGCCCGACTGCGTCACGCCGCGGCCCTTGTCCCTGACCACGCTCGTCACGGCTGCCGGGGCGGCTGGTGGCCTGGCCGGGGGTATCGTCCAGGCGCCGGGTCAGCGCGATGCGCTTGCGCGGCACATCCACCTCAAGCACCTTCACCTTGACGATATCGCCAGCCTTGACCACGTCGCGCGGGTCCTTCACGAAGGTGTCGGAGAGCGCCGAAATGTGGATCAGGCCGTCCTGGTGCACGCCGATATCGACAAAGGCACCAAACGCGGCGACGTTGCTGACCACGCCTTCCAGCACCATGCCCTCGCGCAGGTCCTTGATGTCTTCCACGCCCTCGGCGAAACGTGCGGCCTTGAACTCCGGGCGCGGGTCACGGCCGGGCTTTTCCAGCTCCCTGAGGATGTCGCGCACCGTCGGCACGCCGAAGGTCGCATCGGTGAACTGCTCGGCCTTCAGCCCACGCAGGAAGCTGCCATCGCCGATCAACGCCTTGATCGGGCGCTGGGTACTGGCGACGATGCGCTCGACCACCGGATAGGCTTCCGGATGCACGGCGGACGCGTCCAGCGGCTCGTCGCCGTCGGCAATGCGCAGGAAGCCGGCACACTGCTCGAAGGTCTTCTCACCCAGCCGGGCGACTTTCAGCAGGTCCTTGCGGCGCTTGAACGGACCATTGTCATCGCGATGGCGCACGATGTTCTCGGCCACCGTCGCCGACAGGCCGGACACGCGTGACAACAGCGCGGCCGAGGCGGTGTTCACGTACACCCCGACCGCGTTCACGCAGTCCTCCACGCGGGCGTCCAGCGCGCGCGCCAGGCGGTACTGATCGACGTCATGCTGATACTGGCCCACGCCGATGGCCTTCGGTTCGATCTTGACCAGCTCGGCCAACGGATCCTGCAGGCGGCGCGCGATCGACACCGCGCCGCGCAGCGACACGTCCAGGTCCGGGAACTCCCTGGCTGCGAGCTCGGAAGCCGAGTACACCGAAGCACCGGCCTCACTGACCACCACCTTCTGCAGCTTCGGATTGCCGACCGCCTTGATCGCTTCGCCGGCCAGCTTGTCGGTCTCGCGGCTGGCGGTGCCGTTGCCGATCGCGATCAGTTCCACGTTGTGCCGGGTACACAGCTGCCTGATCGTCTGCAGCGACTGCTCCCACTGGCGCCGGGGCTCGTGCGGATAGATCGTCTCGGTGGCGACCAGCTTGCCGGTGGCATCGACCACTGCGATCTTGCAGCCGGTGCGGATGCCTGGATCCAGCCCAAGCACGGTCTTCGGGCCCGCCGGCGCAGCCAGCAGCAGATCCTTCAGGTTGTCACCGAACACGGTGATCGCGTCCGCTTCGGCCTTTTCGCGGGCCTGGTTGAACAGATCCAGCAGCAGGTGCATGTGCAGCTTGGCACGCCAGGTCAGGCGGCAGGCATCGAGCAGCCAGCGGTCGGCGGCACGGCCCTGGTCGGCGATGCCGGCCTTGCGGGCCACGCGCCCCTCTGCGTACTGATGGCCTGCCTCGGCATCGCTGGCCGGGTCCAGCTCCAGGTACAGGATCTCCTCGCGACGCGCGCGGAACAGCGCCAGCAGGCGATGCGAGGGAATTTTCGCCAAGGCTTCGGCGTGCTCGAAATAGTCGCGGTACTTGGCGCCCTCGGTCTCCTTGCCCTCGGCCACGCGGGCGCGGATCACGCCGTGTTCGCCCAGCCAGGTGCGCAGCTCGCCCACCAGTGCGGCATCTTCCCCCCAGCGCTCCATCAGGATCGCCCGCGCGCCCTCCAGCGCCGACTTGGCATCGGCCACGCCCTTATCGGCATCGACAAAGCTGGCCGCGAAGGCCTGCGGGTCCTGCGTCGGATCGGCGAGCAGTCCATCGGCCAGCGGCTCCAGGCCGGCCTCGCGCGCAATCTGCGCGCGGGTACGGCGCTTGGGCTTGTAGGGCAGGTACAGGTCTTCCAGCCGGCTCTTGGTATCGGCGGCGAGGATGTCGTTGCGCAGTTCGTCGGTGAGCTTGCCCTGCTCGTCGATGCTGGCCAGCACCGCCGCACGGCGGTCTTCCAGTTCGCGCAGGTAGGTCAGGCGCACTTCGAGATTGCGCAGCTGGGTGTCGTCCAGGCCACCGGTCACTTCCTTGCGGTAGCGGGCGATGAACGGAACGCTGGCACCTTCGTCAAGCAGGCCGACCGCGGCGCGCACCTGGCTGGGCTGGGCACCGATTTCCTCGGCGATGGTCTGGGCGATCTGCTGGGCGAGCGCGCTCTGGGCGTTCTTGGCGTCGTGCATTGCTTCAGGTCTGTGCCGCGTTACGGGAAGACCCCATTCTGGCAATCCGCGACGGAGCCGGACAAGGCATTGACAGCAGACGGGGTTCAGCGGCGTGGCCGGTCTGGACGCCGGCATCCTGGCAAGGGGGGCTCGGACTGGCCCGGGGCTGGGATGCCGGCGCGGGCGCGCGATGGTGGCCGCGCCCTGCCGCGTGTTGCGAGGGTCAGCGGTAGTGGCGGGCGGCGCGCTGCATGACGATTTCGTCACGCATGCCTTCCAGTGCCATCAGCCTGACCTTGCCGACACCCTGCAGTTCCATGAACCGCTCGGTGTAGAACTCCGGCCCCAGCGCGGTGTCGGCGCGCGATTTGCTGAAGCCATAGGGCACCACGCCCTTCTCGCCATCCTTGCTACCACCGACATAGAGAACGATTGCCATGTGATGTATTCCTCCAAATTGCTACTGCGTACTGCACTCGATGAGCGATGCTGCGAGCCCATCGGAGAGGAGCTTACCGCGTCGTACCTGACTGGAACGTCACGCAGGCTAATGACGATCGGTTGCATGCAGATGACGGCGGGATCGCAGCAGAATGCTTACGGATCTTTAACTTCCAGCTAACGAATTCCAAGGGAATTCCCGCCAACGGCGCAGCCCCTCGCGGGCGGTCGTGTAACGCGTTTCATGTGATTGGGC